>CALVSP010000046.1 GCA_944359065.1 uncultured Bacilli bacterium | reverse complement strand
ATTAATTTTATGAATGAAAAATACGATTATTATATTGTAAGAAATATGCATCAATTATTTTTTCAGATAACAAATGAGGGAGCTAGAGATGCTTCGGAGTCATTGGAAAATATGTCTCAAGATATAGATATGCTTGTTGAAGGCGTTTATAGAGATAGAATCGATAGAGCAATATTTCATAAAAAATTTCTACAATTTGGAATAGTTTTGTATTTAATGGTTATGCTTGTTCAATTTTTATTAGGTACTGAAACGTATATAGAAATGCTAAAAATATGGTACATTCAACTTTTGCTACATACTATAATTTTAATAAACACATATTTTTTGCTAGCTGGCGAAAAATTTTATAATGAGAATGTAGGTGCTGAGTAATGATGTTTTTAGTTATTACAGTTATTGTCTTTTTTATAATTATTTATAATAAACTTATTGAACCAGCGCAATTTATAAAGGAAGTACAACCATTATTTAGATTTTTATTGGAATCTGATTATGAATTTTTACTGAAATTAAAATATGGAACTGATATTGATGTAAACAAAATGTTTGGACAAAGAGTAAGAAATGGGTTAATTGCGACAGTAGCGATGTTCTTCTTATTTTTATCGCAAATGCAATTTGTTTATGTATTATTTTGCATAATTGTTGGTTTTTTAGTATTTAAACAACCTTATTCTTCTTTAAAGTCTTATTATAAAAGGAATTTACATCATATTAATTTAATGCTACCATATTATTTAAAAAGTTTGGAAATTTTGGTTCAACATTATACAGTTCCAGTAGCATTATCTAAATCAATCGATCAAGCTCCAGCAATTTTTAAACCAGGATTAAGAAGTTTGGTTGCTAAAATTGAAGCTGGTGATATGACAGTGGATCCATATATGGATTTTGCAAAGGAATATCCAGTTAGAGATTCAATGAGAATGATGAGATTATTATATCGTTTAAGTTTAGGAAATCAAGATAGAAAACAGGAACAATTAATGATGTTTTCTAGGACTGTTTCTAATTTGCAAAATAAGTCACGTGAGCAAAAATATGCAGAAAGATTGGAAAATATGGAAAAAAGAACCATGGTAATGTTATTTGTAACTGGTGGTGGCATTATGCTTTTAATGTTATTATCAATGATGATGATGATGAATTATTGATAAAATTGGTAAATTTGTGTTATAATATAGATGTAATGTTAGGTAAGGTGGTGATAGAATGAAGGAAGCAGCAGGTGAAGCAAATATGACAGTTATAACAATTATATTAATTGGTATTATTGCTGCTATTGCGATTCCTCTTGTACGAAATGCAATGAGTAGTTCTGCAAAACAAGGTTGTTGTACAAACTTAGGAAATCAATGGAGCGGTGGAAAGTGCTATACGATAAATGCTGATGGAACAAGAGGTGGAGAAGTTTCAGAATCTGAATATTGGGATGAAGCAAATAGTACTTGTGCCCATGATATATCAAGTTAGTTTAAAGAAGGTGGTTTAATTGCGAGGTCCGATAGCATATACGTTTTTATTTAATTTAGTAATGATTTTTGTACTGATTATTTTTTGTTTTATGGCTGGGACATTAAGTTATTATAAAGCTTTCAAAGTTAATAATAGGATAATTTACAACATTGAAAAATTTGAAGGTTATAATGATGATGCAAAAATTGCCATTGAAAGATTTCTTGGTAGTATGAGTTATAAAACTGGTGGTATAAGATGCGCTGATGAATACAGAGATATGTTTTTGGTATATGAAGGACAAGACTATAGTTATTGTATTTATATTGATAATGAATCTCCAATGGCTGGTGATTATTATAAATATGGAGTTTTAACTTATATGGAAATTGATTTACCACTCATTAATTTAGTAAATTTTAGAGTTTTTACAAAAACTAATTCTATATATAAATTTACTAATGTACAACCATAAAAAGCCATTATTTTGGTTTTTTTTTATTAAAAAGTTAATTTTATTATTGTAGTATTTTTTAAAATATAGTATAATTAGCATAGGTTGGAGTGTGATATATTGAAAGAGGCAATTGGAACTTCCATGGTGTTTAATTTAATTCTAATATTTACAGGTGTTTTTATTGCTCTTTTAATAGGCTCTTTAGCTTATTCAAAAGGCTTTAAAGTTAGAAATAGAATTATTGATATTATTGAGCAACATGAAGGGTATACCGAAGATTCAAAAATTGAAATAAATGAAAATTTATCTGCGATAGGGTATAAAATTGTTGGACTAAATACTAGATGTCAACCACATAATGGGGTATCAGCATTAGCCAATAGTGGACCATATGATTATTGCGTATATGAGTATCAAACAGTAAAAGGTAAATATTATGGAGTAACAGTTTATGTCCATTTTGATTTTCCTATAATAGGTGATTATATAAATATACCTTTGTATGGAGAATCTAGAATTTTATTTGAAAAAAGCGAGGTAGAAGGATAAATGAATGTAATAATTTGTAATCAAAGAAAAGAATTATTATCTGGTTTAAATATTGATATTATTAAAACAATAGAGGGACAATATGAAGTAGACCAATTGATTGAAATGTTTAAAAATTTTTATTATCAAAGAATGATATTAGATATTACTGCGATAAAAGATTATACTGATATAAAAACATTACAAAAATTATCTATTTCTTTAGATATGGAAAAAATAATATTATTATTAGATGATACAGAAGAATCTTCATCACCTAATTATTTATCAAAATTAATTTCTATGGGAATATATAATTTTACACGTAATATAGAAGGTGTAATGTATTTATATAATAATCCTAATAGTTATCGTGATGTTGCACAATATCATCAAATCGATGATAATGAAGATGGTGGGATAATATATCAAGGCATCGAAGTTGATTATTGTAGAATAATTGGAATAAAAAGTCTTACAGATGAAGCTGGTGCGACAACTTTTTGTAATATGATGGTAAATGAATTGAAAAAAAATTATAATGTTGTAGGCGTTGAAGTAGATGACAATCAATTTGGTTATTTTAATAATAAATTATTGCATAGCGTGAATAATCGTGAATTAGGTAAGTTCATAGAAAAAAATAGGGACAAAGATGCTATAATAGTGGATATTAATAATAGCCCAATTGCTTTAGGATTAGTTCAAGAAGTAATATATTTAGTAGAGCCAACAACAATAAAATTAAATAAATTAATGAATATTAAAAGGAACATTTTTAAAGAGTTGACAGGTAGAAAAATAATTTTGAATAAAAGCTTGTTGAGTTCAAAAGATGTTTTGGAACTACAATATGAAGCTAAAACTAAGTTTTTTTTCAATATGCCACCTTTAAATGAAAGAGATGAAAATATTCCAATTATGGATACTTTTTTGGCAAAATTAGGATTTTTGAAACAACAAAACGATGAAGAAGTAGAAAAAAGAAAGAAAATATTTGGCTTATTTTAGGTGAGTTATGACATATATATTAGAATCATATCAAAAAATAACATGTGGTAGTGTTCAAATACCATATGTCGTTGCCCAAATAACAAGTTTTCTTATTACCATTATTCAAGTGTTGGTGCCAGTATTAATAATAATATTTGGAATGATTGATTTAGGGAAAGCCATAATTAATCAAAAAGATGATGAAATAAAAAAAGGATGGCAAATATTTTTTAAAAGATTGATAATAGGTATTTTAGTTTTTTTAGTGATATTTTTAGTAAAATTTATTATTGGATTTGTAGCTGAAAAAATTGAATTAAATTGTATTGATTGTTTTGTAAATAATCAATGTAATGTAAATTAGGATTGACAATATTGAAAAAATATTGTAATATATACTTTAGATGGGAGAGATAAGTATGTTTGTATTAGATGAAGTTCCTTTAGTATGTGGTGGAACAGAATTAGTAATTGATTCAATGATACCTCAATTAGTAAGTACGATTGTAACTTTAGTTAAAGTTGGAGTTCCAATTTTATTAATTATATTTGGAATGTTGGATTTAGGCAAAGCTGTTATGGCACAAAAAGAAGATGAAATAAAAAAAGGATGGCAAACATTTATTAAAAGAATAATTGCTGCAGTTGTAGTCTTTTTAGTAATCTTTATCGTACAATTAGTATTTAATTTAGTTGCAGGAAATGATAAAGAAAGTATGTGGCATTGTGTAGATTGCTTTATTAGTAATAATTGTGATTAAGATAAACATAAAAGTTTGTCTTTTTTTTCACATAAAATACCATAATTTTTAAAATTATTTGTGATATAATGTAAATAGGAGGGTGATATTATGAAAATGAATATCCGAGGAAGTAAAATTAAGATTACTTCAGCAATCAATGATTACATTGAAAACAAAATAGGAAAATTGGACAAATACTTAGAAAATCCTGGTGACATAACTGCCAATGTTGTAGTTAAAGTAAAAGGTAAAGATCAAACTGTTGAAGTTACGATTCCTATGAAAAAATTAATTTTAAGAGCTGAGGAAACACACAATGATTTGTATGCTGCTATTGATTTAGTTTCAGAAAAATTAGAAAGACAAATTAGAAAAAACAAAACTAGAATGAAGAAAAATGTTAGTAAAGATTTAATAGATTTTAATATAAATTTTAAAGTAGAAAAAGAAGAAAATGAAAAAGGAAGAATTCTAAGAAGAAAATTGATTGAAACGAAACCGATGAATGAAGAAGAAGCAATTTTACAAATGAATTTATTAGGTCATGATTTCTTTGTGTTTACTAATGAAGCAACAAATCAAATTAATATTTTATATCGTAGAAAAGATATGAATTATGGTTTAATAGAAACTAGATAAGGCGAAAATCGTCTTTTTTTCTTATTTTCACAAAAAAATCACTATTATTTTTATAAAATTTTTGATATAATTAATAAGAGTGAAAGGAAGTAAACAAGATGAATTTTTTTAAAAAACTATTTGATCATGAATATAAAGAATTAGAAAAATTTAAAATACAAGCTAATTTAGTTATGGAAAAAGATGAAGAAATGGCTAAATTAAGTGATGATGAATTAAAAGAGAAAACAAATGAATTTAAAGAAAGATTAAAAAATGGTGAAACTTTAGATGATATTTTAGTTGAAGCATTTGCTGTTGCTCGTGAAGCTGCTTATCGTGTAATTGGTGAGAAGCCATATTATGTTCAAATTATTGGAGGGTTAGCTATTCATTATGGTAATATAGCGGAAATGAAAACTGGTGAAGGAAAAACTTTAACTTCAACTATGCCAGCTTATTTAAACGCACTTAATGGTGAAGGTGTTCATATTATTACAGTAAATGAATACTTAGCTAATCGTGATGCTGAATGGATGGGAAACATTTATCGTTTCTTAGGATTGACAGTTGGCGTTAATTTAAGAGAATTAACTTCTTCTGAAAAGAAAAAAGTTTATGAATCAGATATAGTATATTCTACTAATAATGAAATCGGATTTGATTACTTAAGAGATAATATGGTTGTAAAAGCATCTGACAGAGTTCAAAGAGGATTAAACTTTGCTATTGTCGATGAAGTTGACTCAGTTTTAATTGATGAAGCAAGGACACCACTTATTATTTCTGGTGGTTCTATGAATAGTGCTAATTTATATATCCAAACAGATAGATTCGCAAAATCATTAAAGGAAAATAGTGGATATATTTATGATGAAAAGACCAAAGCTGTTACTCTTGATGATGAAGGCGTTAAACTAGCAGAAAAATCCTTTAATATTGACAATTTATATGATATAGAACATACTACTTTAGTTCATTTTATAAATCAAGCTTTAAAAGCAAATTATGGAATGAAAAAAGATTTTGATTATGTAGTTCATGATGGCCAAATTGTCATTGTTGACCCATTTACTGGAAGATTGATGCAAGGTAGAGCATATTCTGATGGATTGCATCAAGCAATTGAAGCAAAAGAAGGAGTTCAAATAAATCAAGAAACTAAAACTTTAGCCACAATTACATTTCAAAACTTATTTAGAATGTACAATAAATTGTCTGGTATGACTGGTACAGCTAAAACTGAAGAAGAAGAATTTAGAGACATATATAATATGTATGTAATTGAAATACCAACGAATAAACCTATTGCTAGAATAGATGATACAGATTTAGTTTTTGCTACTCAAAAAGGTAAATATAAAGCTATTATAAATGAAATTAAAAAAAGACATGAAATTGGGCAACCAGTTTTAGTTGGTACTATTGCAGTAGAAACAAGCGAATTAATTAGTTCAATGTTAAAAAAGATAAAAATTCCACATGAAGTATTAAATGCTAAAAATAATGCTCGTGAAGCTGAAATAATAGCTAAAGCTGGAACAAAAGGTTCAGTAACAATTGCTACAAATATGGCTGGTCGTGGTACTGATATTAAGCTTGGTGACGGAGTAAAAGAGTTAGGTGGTTTGTGTGTTATAGGAACAGAAAGACACGAATCAAGAAGAATTGATAATCAATTAAGAGGACGTTCTGGACGTCAAGGAGATCCAGGTTATACTAGATTTTATGTTTCTTTTGAAGATGAATTGATGGTAAGATTCGGAACTGATCGAGCTAAAACAATGTTACAAAGAGTAGGTTTTACTGATGATCAGTCTATAAGTTTAAAAATGTTAGCTAATTCTATTGAAACAGCTCAAAAAAGAGTTGAAGGTAACAATTTTGATATGCGTAAAAATTTACTTGAATATGATAATGTTGTTAATGAGCAAAGAGAACTAATATATGAAAAAAGAAATGAAATATTAGATAGTGAATCAATTCATGATGTTATAATTCAAGTATTTAATGATTACATAAATCATTTAATAGAAAGTCATTTAGATAATAATAATTTAAATGGTAAAGATTTAAATGAAATATTAGAATTTGTAAATGAAAAATTATTAACTGACAAAATAAAATTAGATGATTTAGAAAATATGGATTATAAACAAATTGCAGATTATATATGTGCTAAAATAGTATTAGAATATGAAACAAAAGTAGAATCTGTTCCAAAAGAAATAATTTCTGAATTTGAAAAAGCAATTTATTTAAGAGTTATTGATATGCATTGGATGGAAAACATTAATGCTATGTCTCTTTTAAGAGAAGGTATACATTTACGGAGTTATGCTCAAGAAAATCCTTTAAGAGCATATACAACAGAAGGATTTGAAATGTTTGATGATATGCTTGATACAATTGAAAAAGAAACTACAATGTATTTATTGCGAGCTGAAATAAGACAAAATGCTGTAAGAAAACAAGTTGCTAAGGGCGAAGCTTTAAGTGACAATAAACCAAAGAAAAAAGAACCAAAAAGAGTAAATAAAATAGGTAGAAATGATCCTTGCCCATGCGGAAGTGGTAAGAAGTATAAAAATTGTTGTGGAAAGTAGGAGATATTATGAATGAAAGTAAAAAGATGTTAATAGTTGTAGGGGTTGCGATTTTTGCAGTATTAGGAATTTTTGGATTTGCTTTAGCAGAAGGTAAAAAATCAGAAGAGTTATATAATGAATTTGAAACAGCATTTAATGGTGAAAATAATACATTAGTATATTTAGGATCTTCAACTTGTGGATATTGTCAATTATTAAATCCAAGTTTGGAAGATATGAAAGATAGATATGATTTTGATTATGTATATGTTGATGCAAGTGAAGTCAGTTCTAGTTATTTAAGTAAAATATTAGATAAACTAAATTTATCTAGTTTAGGAACTCCTTATTTAGCTGTTGTTTCAAATGGTGAAGTTGTAGATGAACAAAATGGATATTCTGATTATGATATAACATTTGAATTCTTACAAGAAAATGGAATAATTGCAGAAGATGCTGAATTATTGTTGAATTACATAGGATTAGAAGAGTATGAAAAATTATTGGATGGCAAAGAAAATAGTGTTGTAGTAGTTGGACAAAGTACTTGTGCATATTGTATTCAATCAAAAATTATATTAAATAAAATTGCTGAGGAAAAAGATGTTGAAATTAATTATTTAAATATTTCATATTTAACAGAAGAAGAAGGAGCAGAATTTGAAGCTAGCTTAGATTACTTTGAAGAAGAAAGTTGGGGAACTCCATTAATGCTAATTGTTAAAAATGGAAAATTAGTTGATATTATTGAGCAATTAGTAACAGAAGAAGAATATATTGAATTTTTAGAAAAAAATGAGGTATTGTAATGAGTATTTACGAACAAGCTTTAAAATTTAAAAGGAAATATCCAAAAACAATTGCTTGGCGTATAAAATCACATAGTAAAATAGCTCAATTACATTTGAATCCAAATGAACATATAAAATATGTATTTACATGTCAAAAAAATTCGCATTCATATGAAATTTTTAGAACGTATGTAATTGTCGTCACAGATAAAAGAATTATGGTAGCTCATAAGAGATTATTATTTGGCTATTTCTTTATATCAGTTACTTCTGATATGTATAATGATTTAACCGTCATGATGGGACTATTATGGGGTAAAATTTGTATAGATACCATAAAAGAAGTTATAATGTTATCCAATATTCAAAAAGAGGCATTACCAGAGATAGAAACTGCTGTTTCTCAAAGTATGATGGAATTAAAATCACATTACGCAAGAAAATAAAACTTGCGTTTTTTTTGATACTATGATATCATTAAGATGGAGATGGTATGATGGCTAGGACATTAAAAAATATTAATAATGAAAAAACAGATGTAGAAGTAATTAGGTATTTTATAAATAATGATAATGAATATTTAATATATTCTTTAAACGAAATAGATGATTCAGGATATACAAAATTATATGCTTCAAAAATAATTGGAACTAAAGCGTGTATAATTACCGATGAAGATGAATGGGCTTTAATAAAACAGATAATTAAAGAAATTGTTAGAAATAATCGTGATGGCAGTGAACTTAGTATTATTGATATTGATGAAGACAATTTAAATGATGTGGTTTTACAAGATACAAGAGTATTTAAATTACAAGGAAATTTGGTTAATTTATTATCAGAAAATAAAAAAATACCTAAATTAAAAAACGAAGAAATAATTGAATCAAACGATGAAGAATTAGAAGATATCGAATTAAATTATGAGGAAATGTATAAATCTTCATTAGAAAAGATTGAAGAATTAGTAAAAGAAAATGAATTATTAACAGATAAATTGGGACACTATCAATCTATTATTGATAAAATAAAAGAAATAGTTGAATAACTGTTTTTTTTTAATTATTGTTTTCATAAACTTTAATGAGGTGAATATGTGAAAAATTTGATTAATTATTATTATAATTTGAATATTATAAATATTCACCAAAGAGAAAGAAATTATTATTTTAAAATAAATGAAGAATTGTATTCATTTGTTGAGTGTAATGAATGTGATAAAATTGAAGAAATTTTTCAATTAAGTAAATATTTGGAACAATTTAAAATTTTTGAACAATTATTATTAAATGTCAACAATCAAGTAGTGACAGATGTAAATGGTAAAAAATACATATTGATAAAAAATATAAAAATAGATAATAATATAAATATTAATAAAATAATAGAAATAAACAATATAAGAATTCCTTCAACTAAATTAAAAATGTCAGATTGGGAAGAGTTATGGAGTAAAAAAATGGATTATTTTGAATACCAAATTAGTCAAATAGGTAAAAAATATCCATTAATTAGGGAGAGTTTTAATTATTATTTAGGATTAGCAGAACTCGCTATTTCTATCATAAATAATATTCCAAAAAAAGATTTATATTTATGTTTATCCCATCGTAGGATAGAAGATATATATAATCCATTGAATTTAATAGTTGATTATAGAGTTCGTGATGTGAGTGAATATTTTAAAAAAAATTTTTTTGAAAATAAAGATATAGTCGAAGAACTAAATTTATTTTTATTTAATAATAATTTATCAGTTAATGAAAAACAATTGTTTTTTGTAAGAATGTTATTTCCAACATATTATTTTGATATTTATGAAAAAATAATCACTGATAAAATTAGTGAAGAGGAAATAAAAAAAATTACTATTAAGGTAGATGAATATGAAAAAATTTTGAAAAAAATTTATCTTCATCTTAAAATTAATAGTAATTTACAAATTTTTTGGTTAGAAAATATTAATTAATGTTTATAACTTCTTTAACTTCAGGAACTTCACTTTTGATTGCTGCTTCAATTCCTTCTTTTAAAGTTAAGTCAAGCATGTGACAATTTGAACAAGCTCCCATCATTTTAATATACACAATATTATTTTCATATTTTACAAATTCAATATCTCCACCATCATTTATTAAAAATGGTCGTAAATGATCGATAATATCAATTATAACTTCACGTGTTTCCATTTCAAATCACCAATGAATATTATATATTATAATTAGTGAATAGTAAAGTATTTTTTGATGAAATATGATATAATTATTAAGAGGTGAACTATGAATAAATATACAAAAGGAAAAATAGTTGAAGGAATTGTGACTGGTATAACTTCATATGGTATATTTGTATCTTTAGATGAATATTATAGTGGCTTAATTCATATATCAGAAATATCTCACGGTTTTGTTAAAAATATACATGATTATGTAAATATTGGTGATACTATATATGTAAAAATAATAGGCGTTGATGATGAAGCAGGGCATTTAAATTTAAGTATAAAAGATGTAAATTATAAACAAAAAAAAATAGTTAAAAGGAAAAAAATAGTAGAAACAAGTTTAGGTTTTAAAACATTAAAATATAAATTGCCAATTTGGATTAACGAAAGTTTAAAAAAAATGTAAAAAAAGGTAAAAAAAACTTGACAACATGTTCTATAAATGGTATAGTTAAATACGTCCAGATGTATTTGGGCGATTAGCTCAGTTGGTTAGAGCACCTGCCTTACAAGCAGGGGGTCATAGGTTCGAGTCCTATATCGCCCACCATTTATATATGCCGAAATGGCGCAATTGGTAGCGCAACTGACTTGTAATCAGTAGGTTACGGGTTCGATTCCTGTTTTCGGCACCATTTTTTTGGAGAGATAGCGAAGTGGTCAAACGCGGCAGACTGTAAATCTGTTCCTTCGGGTTCGATGGTTCGACTCCAT
>CALVSP010000045.1 GCA_944359065.1 uncultured Bacilli bacterium | reverse complement strand
AGCTCCAGCACCAATGCCAGAACCAGCTCCAGCACCAATGCCAGAACCAGCTCCAGCACCAATGCCAGAACCAGCTCCAGCACCAACAGGTGATGCTAATCCAATGGATGCAGTTTCAAATTTAAATAAAGAAGAAGCAATGGAAGAAGCTTTATCTCATACAAATCAATATAGTCCATTTGAGGCACCAAAGCAAGAAGTAAATAAAGAGGTTAAGAAAACAAATAATAAGGGTGCATATATTTTAATAGGTATAATTTTGGCTATTATGTTATTGTTCATTATTTTCTTACCACAAATTTCAAAATTACTTGGTTGGTAAAATGACTGATAGTCATTTTTTTCAATCTAAAAGTGTGATATAATATAGTGAGGAGGTAAAAATGACATTTAATGGTATTATAGATTTAATAAAAAAATTAATAGATGTATTAATTGTTTGGTTAGCTTTGTATTATATACTAAAAAGTTTAAGAAAAAATGTAAAAATGATATTACTCTTCAAAGGTATATTAGTAATATTAATTTTAAAAGTGTTTAGTGATATTTTAGGATTAGTAACAATAGGATTTTTATTAGACTATGTTATTGAATGGGGACCATTAGCTTTAATTGTTATTTTTCAACCTGAAATTAGAAGTGTTTTAGAACAATTGGGTAGAAGTCAATTATTGGGAAGACACAAGGTCTTAACGGTTGATGAAAGAGAAAAAATGGTTTACGAAATCACAAATGCCTTAGATTATTTAAGAAAGCAATCAATAGGAGCTTTAATTGTAATAGAGCGTGATAATAGTTTAAATGACTACATTCAAAAATCAAAAAAAATATATGCTGAAATATCATCTGATTTATTAATTTCAATATTCTTTCCTAATAATCCATTACATGACGGTGGATTAATAATCCAGGGAGATAAAATAACAAGTGCAGGTGCTGTTTTTCCTACAAGTGATAGTTTGAAAATAAGTAAACGTTTAGGAACTAGACATAGGGCAGCATTAGGAATATCTGAAGCTACAGATTGTATTTCAATAATAGTTTCAGAAGAAACAGGAAGATTATCTTTAGCTATTGATGGTGAGCTTTATTATAATTTAACATTAGATGAAGTGAAATTGAGATTATTAGAAGAATTAAGACCTAAAAAAGAAGCTTTTGTTGATGAGGAGGAAATAAAAGATGAAGCAAATAATGAAAATGCTTAAAAAAATCGGAATTTTTTTCTCAAAAATTATTGATAAATTAATAGTAATGCCTATTAGTAAATTGATTTTATTAATAAACAAAAAATATGATAAACCAAGCAAAAAATTTGAAAATTGGCTTTCACAATCAAATACTTTATTGTTTATATCATTAATAATAGCCATATTTACATTTATTATTATTGATCAAAAAATTTTAACTTTTTCTGAAAGTTCAGCAGAAGTTTTAGATATTGAACAAGTAAAAGTTTTATATGATGAAGATAATTATGTAGTAGAAGGTATTCCTGAAAGTGTAGATATAACTTTAATTGGCAACAAAGCAGATTTATATATTGCTAAACAATCTCCAACTAATGAAGTTGTAATTGATTTGTGGGGATTAAAACCGGGAACGCATAAAGTTGATATAAAATATGATCAATTAAGTAGTGGAATAAAGTATAGTATTAATCCTTCGGTTGCGACTGTAGTAATATATGAAAAAGTATCAGCAACCAAGACTTTATCAATAGATTTATTGAATCAAGATTCTTTAGATCAAAGATACATAATTGATGAAATGACTTCTAATACTGATTCTGTTGTAATTAAAGGAGCATCATATAAAATTGATAAAGTAGCAACAGTAAAAGCTTTGGTAGATGTAAAAACATTACCTAAATTTGAATTAGGTGAAAAAATTACTGTTAATGCAACATTAAGAGCATATGATGAAGCTGGTAATGTTGTTGACGTAGAAATAAGTCCTGCTAATGTAACAGTAGACTTAGTAATTAACTCACCAAGCAAGGAAGTTCCTATTCAAGTTGTTCCAACTGGTAATGTAATATATAATATGGGTATTAGTAATTTTATTATCAATGATAATGAAAAAACTAATGTAACAATTTACGGACCTAGTGATGTCTTAGCTACAATTGAATATATACCTGCCTATATCAATATTGAAGGATTATCAGAAGATACTCAATTTAAGGTTGATTTGGAAAAACCAGTCGGTGTAAAATATATGAGTGTAAATAGTGCAACTATTGATGTAAAATTAAGTAGCGATATAAGTAATGCGGAAATAGATGATGTAGTTATAAATGTAATTAATAAAGGTAGCAATTATGGTGTAAAACCAATTGGCTTTGACTCAGTTCCTATAAAAATAAAAGGTGTAACTGATATAGTTAATGATATAACTGCTGATGATATTTATGTTTATGTTGATTTAAAAGGATTAGGTGTAGGAACTCATGAAGTTGATATAATTGTTACTGGTAATGATCCAAGAGTAGAGTATTTATCATCAGTATTAAAGATGAAAGTAGAAATATATGAAAATTAAAAAACTGTATAAAATCTATACAGTTTTTTCGATTATATTTTTAATTTTTTCTGTGTTTTTAAAATTCAATTTTGCAACTTCTTTTAATTTATCAAATCCATATTTTTTAACAATTTTAACTCCTAATTCATCAACTTTATCACTAGCACCTTTAATTAAAAATGTATCAATTGATTCACCTAATTTATCAAATTGTTTTAAAAATACGTATCTGCTAATTAAAGAAGCACAAGCAACTGATAAACATTTATCTTCAGCTTTAGTCATAAATGTGATATTTCTTATATAGTTTGTTCCTTTTAAATAATTATAATAAACAAAAGGTTGTGCAAATTGATCGACAACGACATACTCAGCTTTATATTTTTCTAACATTTTTTTAAGTACTTTGTTGTGTAAAATTGCTTTAACTTTATTCATATTCATGTTATCGGTATAATTTTCGTTATATTCTTTATTTGATAATATAATGCACTCATAAGGTATTTTTTTAATTATTTGGGGAACTATTTCTAATATTTTTTCATCTGTTAATTTTTTAGAATCTTTTACTCCTAATTCTTCTAAAAATGGAATATTTTCTTTAGCAACATAAGTTGCCGTAACTACAATAGGCCCAAAATAGTCACCGGTTCCAACTTCATCTGAACCGATGGTTGTAGCATAGTATATTTTAGGATTGATTTTTTCGATAACTTTTTCTTTTTTCTTTTTGTCATTACTATTAGTCATTTCCACAGCTTTATTTGGATTTAAATGTCTTTCCATTTCTTTCCACATATTTGCATCAATATCAGCACTAATTCCTTGAAATACAGCTTTTCCCGAATTATATAATGTTACTACAGTATCAGCTTCATCTGCTTGAAAAATAGCATAATCAGGAGTTTTAGGTCTTTTTTTATCTTCAAAATATTCAATCATTTTTTGTTTAGTATTTTCACTAATTTTTAAAGTTATAGTCATTAACAATCACCTAAAAATATTTTAGCATATTTAAATAAATAAAAAAAGTGTTTGTTGACACTTTTAATATATATCTAAATTAGGATCCGGATTATTAATACCAAGAAATAAATTTAATATATCTTCTAAGAAAGTTCCTTCAGCATTTTTATATAAATTTTCCATTATTTCTTGAATATCATTCTCAGTTAATTCATCAAGTTCAATATAACTATTTGTTTTTTTAATTTCTATATCTTTATTTGTATATATAGTTGAATCGATATTAATTTTTAAGTCCATTTCAATATCACTAGCACTATTTAATTCAATATTTGTTTTGATGTTTTGTTCATTATCACTAATTTTTTCAGTTTGTATATTAACATTAATATTTAATTCATCATTTATATTTAAAGATAGTTCTTTAGTTGTTCCATTATTAAAAGTTGCTTTATACACCATATCATTATCATTAAATGTAATATTAGTAATATCATTTTCATTTTTGATAATAATTTTATCGTTTCCTTCATCTTTTATAACAAAATCAATAACATCTTTATAGTCTGTGTAAGTTATATTACTATTATCATCACTAACATCAAGTCCGATAAAATCATTTCCTTTAGTATATATTTTAAATGTAATATTTAATTCATCATTAATTTGTTTTTCTTCTTTAAAAGTACCATCACTTTGAAGAGTAAAGATGTAACCATTACTTTCTACAATTAACTCATTTATTTTATTTGTATAACTTAATTTAACAACTTTAGCATTACCTAAATTAACCATTTTACTAATTTCTTCTTCAGTAAAAGAAGTTTTGTTTTCGCAATCTACATCATCGCTTGTAAATGTACCAATTTCTTTTTTCAAACTACTTAAAGCACAATAGCTACCTACACCACTATAAATCATACTAGCTTCTGATTTTCCTATTGAAAGGTATGTATTATCACTTATAAAAGCAAAATCTTTATTTTTTTCTTCATTTAACATATCCTTTACTTTTTCAACTGTCATTTCGCTATATTTAGTTAAAATTTCAATAAATTTTTCATCATTTAAAATTTTTTCAATAATACTTTTTTTCATAGTATTAGCTATTTCTTGATTAATATTATATATGTTTGATGTAACATCAATATTTTCGTTATTAATTGTTATTGTTTCTTTTTCCTGTATAAAATTATCTTCAACTAATGAATCTGCAGTAAAATCTAATAAATTATTAACTAAATATTTTATGTCCTCAGTATTTTCTTTTAAATTCTCATCGTCATCTTGTAATAATTCATCAAAATTTGCATCTTGAATTTTTACGACTTTACTAAATAAATTTTCTGATTCAAAAAATAATGCATTATTTGATAAATATATAATTAAATCAGCTATTTGTTTATCATTATCTCCTAATATAGTTGCCATATTAAAATATTTATTTTGATAGTCTAGTTCATATAAGAAATTTAATTTTAAATCTTTTAACATAGCTAAATCATTTGTATTTGTATCAAATGTAACATCATTGTTTAGTATAATTTTGTCATTATTAACGGTATCTACTTCATCATCAAAAGTTTCAGTAAAGCTATTAAATTGTTTTTTTACCTCAGCAATTGATTCTATAAATATTGATTTAGGGTCTTTAGATTTATTCAAAACAAAGAATAAAATCACACCACTAATAATTAATAAAATTATTAATATTATAATAAAGATTATTAATTTATTGCTTTTAATATTTTTAAAGTCACTTTCATCATTATCAACAATTTGTAAATTTTCAATTGATTGTGTTTCCTCTGTAGGTTGAGTTGGTTGCACAGGTTGAGCTGGTTGTGTGTTTAAATTATTATTTTCATTATTTAAATTTTTATTCATATTATATCTACTCCTATCTTATGCATAAATATATCATATATTCTTTTAAAAGTAAATACAAAATGTGCTTGAAAAATAAAGTTTTTTAAGATATAATTAAATAGGTGATAAAATGGCATACAATGAAAATTCAATAAAAATACTAGAAGGTTTAGAAGCAGTAAGAAAAAGACCGGGTATGTATATTGGTTCGACAGATAAAAGAGGATTACACCATTTAGTATGGGAAATAGTCGATAACAGTATCGATGAAGTTTTAAACGGCTGTGGTAAAAAAATAAAAATAATTATTCATAAGGATGGCTCTGTTAGTGTGGAAGATGAAGGAAGAGGAGTACCAGTTGGAATGCACGAATCTGGTATGTCCACACCAGAAGTTATATATACAGTGTTACACGCTGGTGGTAAATTTGAAAATTCTGGATACAAAGTATCCGGTGGCTTACACGGCGTTGGTGGATCAGTAGTAAATGCTTTAAGTAAATGGATGGAAGTAACGATTAAAAGAGATGGTTATGTTCACTATATTAGATTTGAAAATGGTGGTAAAGTAAAAATACCTTTACAAAAATTAGAAAAAACAAGTAAAACAGGAACAAAAGTTAGATTTATGCCTGATGATATAATTTTTAGTACGACTAATTTTTCTTTCACAACAATATGTGAAAGAATGCAAGAATCTGCCTTTTTACTTAAAGGATTAACTGTCGAAGTAACAGATGAAGAAGATAATAAACAAGAGGTTTTCTGTTATGATAATGGTCTAAAATCATTTGTTGAATATTTAAACGATGGTAAAAGTGAATTACATAAAGTTGTCCATTTTGAAGGTAGTAAAGAAGGTATTAACGTCGAAGTAGCATTTCAATATACTGATACATATTCAGAAAATATTATTAGTTTTGTTAATAATGTTAAAACTACAGATGGTGGAACTCACGAGGTTGGTTTAAAAACAGCTTTAACTAAAGTGTTTAATGATTATGCAAGAGCAAATGGATATTTAAAAACTAAAGATAAAAATTTAGAAGGAACAGATACGAGAGAAGGTCTAACTGCTATAATAAGTTTACAAATACCAGAAGCATTATTACAATTTGAAGGACAAACAAAGGCCAAATTAGGTACACCAATAGCTAGAACGATAGTAGAAAATATAATAAGTGAAAAACTACAATTTTTCTTAGAAGAAAATAAGGCTATTGCTACTGATATTTTAAATAAAATGGTCAAAAGCAAAATGGTAAGAGAAGCCGCAAGAAAAGCAAGAGATGAAGCAAGAAATGGTAAAGGAAAAAATAAAAAAGAGCAAGCATTATCAGGTAAATTAACGCCTGCTCAAACTAAAAATCCTGATAAAAATGAATTATTTTTAGTCGAAGGAGATTCTGCTGGTGGTTCTGCAAAACAAGGTAGAGATAGAAAATTTCAAGCAATATTACCTTTAAGAGGTAAGGTTTTAAACTGTGAAAAGACCAAATTAGAAGAAATATTAAAAAATGAAGAAATAAATACGATTATTCATACAGTAGGTGCTGGTGTGGGTAGTGACTTTGATATTAAAGATTGTAATTACGATAAAGTTATTATTATGACCGATGCTGATGATGATGGGGCCCATATTCAAGTATTATTATTAACTTTTTTCTATAGATATATGAAACCATTAATTGAAAATGGTAAACTTTATATTGCAATGCCACCTTTATATAAATTATTTAATGGTAAAACAGTTTATTATGCTTGGACTGATGAAGAAAGAAAAGAAATATTAGAAAAATCAAAAATAAAATTAGAAACGCAAAGGTATAAAGGTTTAGGAGAAATGAATGCGGATCAATTATGGGAAACGACAATGGATCCAAATACTAGAAGTTTAGTAAAAATAAATATTACCGATGTTGCTTTGGCCGAAAAAAGAGTAAGTATTTTAATGGGAGATAAAGTAGAGCCAAGAAAAGAATGGATTGAAGAAAATGTCGACTTTACTTTACAAGATAATTATAAAAAATGAGATATGAAATAGTAAAAAGAATTTTAGATATAATTTTATCGATAATATTTATTATTGTAACATTCCCACTAATGTTATTAGTTTTGATAATAACTTTTTTCGATATTGGGTTACCTTTAATCGATATTAGAATTCCAAGAGAAGGAAAAAATAAAAAACCATTTTATATGTACAAAATAAGAACTAGGATATATGATAAAGATGGTAATAGTCATTATAGTAAAATAAGTAAATTTATTGATAATACTGCTTTAAATGAATTACCACAATTTTATAATGTATTAAAAGGTGATATGTCGATTATTGGACCTCGGGCATTTATATGTGGTGAAAAATTACCAAAAGGAGAAATAAGTCCTAAAAGATATTTAGTAAAGCCTGGTATCATTAGTTTAGCTCAGATGTATGGTGGAAGAAAATTAAGTTATAAAGACACTTTAAAATGTGATATAGAATATTATGATAATTTAAGTTTATTATTTGATATTAAGATTTTTTTTAAATCAATGAAAACAATAATTAGTAGAATATTAGGTAGGTGAGTTATGCAAGATGTTTTAAAAAGAATATATGATTATTCACTAGAAGATATAATGGGAGAAAGATTTGGTAGATATTCTAAGACTATTATTCAAGATCGAGCATTACCAGATGTAAGAGATGGTTTAAAACCAGTTCAAAGAAGAATACTATATACGATGTATCAAGGTAAAAATACATATGATAAACCATATCGTAAATCTGCTAAAACCGTAGGAGATGTAATGGGACAATACCATCCACACGGAGATTCTAGTATATATGAAGCAATGGTAAGAATGAGTCAATGGTGGAAACAAAATACACCATATATCGATATGCACGGTAATAATGGTTCAATGGATGGTGATAGTCCAGCTGCTTATCGTTATACCGAAGCAAGATTAGCTAAAATAAGTAATGAATTATTAAAAGATATAAATAAAGACACAGTTATAATGACTTATAATTATGATGATACTTTATTTGAGCCAACAGTATTACCTGCTAAATTTCCCAACCTTTTAGTAAATGGATCTAATGGTATTTCAGCTGGATATGCAACTAATATCCCCCCACATAATTTAGGTGAGATAATCGATGCTACAATTAAAAGAATCGATAGTCCTAATTGTTATTTAGATACAATATTAGATATCGTAAAAGGACCAGATTTTCCAACTGGTGGTATTGCGTGTGGAAAACAAGGAATAATCGATGCTTTTACAACTGGCCGTGGTAAAGTAATAGTAAAATCAAAGTACGAAGTTGTCAAGAATAAAGGTAAAGAACAAATCATTATTTCAGAAATACCTTTTGATGTTAATAAAGCATCTTTAGTTAAAAAAATTGATGAAATAAGAATCGATAAAAAAGTTGAAGGAATTGCTGAAGTAAGAGATGAATCAGATTTAGAAAATCCTGAAACAATCGTTATTGATTTAAAAAAAGATGCTAACAGCGATTTAATAATAAATTATTTATTAAAAAATACTGATTTGCAAATTTCATTTAATTATAATATGGTAGCTATTGTAAATAATAGACCTATGACATTAGGAATATTACAAATATTAGATGCTTATATTGCTCATCAAAAAGAAGTGATTTTAAAAAGAACTAAATTTGATTTAGATCATGCTTTAGCAGAAATGCATATAGTAGAAGGGTTAATTAAAGCATTATCAATTTTAGATGAAGTAATAAAAACAATTAGAAAATCTAAAAATAAAAGTGATGCGAAAGATAACTTAGTAAAAGAATATGATTTTACCGAAAAACAAGCTGAAGCAATCGTAATGTTACAATTATATAAATTAACTAATACTGATGTAACAGAATTATTAGAAAGAAAAGATAATTTAAAACTAATGATCGAATTTTTAGAAAGTATTTTAAATGATGAAAATAAATTAAAAACTGTTATGAAAGAAGAATTACGAAGCATAAAAAAAGAATATGCCGTGGAAAGAAAAACTAAGATTTTAGATGAAGTAGAAGATATAAAAATAGATACTACTTCAATGATCCCTAAAGAAGATTGTATAGTAGTAGTTACTAAACAAGGTTATGTAAAAAGAGTATCATTAAGAAGTTATAATGCTAATGAAGGTGATACCTTATTAAAAGAAAATGATTATATTATCGGCTTATATCAAATGAATACTTTAGATACCTTATTAATATTTACTGATTTAGGTAATTATTTATATGTACCAGTATATGAATTGCCTGATTTAAAATGGAAAGAATTAGGAAAACATATAAGCAACATTATAAAATTAAATAGTGAAGAAAATGTTATAGCAAGTATTCCTGTTTATGATTTTAATGCTAGTAAATATATAACTTTATTTAGTAAGGAAGGTTTAGTAAAACGAACTAAATTAAATGAATTTAAAGTAACTAGATATTCAAAACCAATGTGTTGTATGAAATTAAAAGGTAATGATAAGTTAGTTAGCGTTACAGATTCTAATGGTAGTGAAGTATTTATTACAACTTTAAATGGATATGGATTAAGATATAAAACAAATGAAATATCTATCGTTGGTATTAAAGCAAGTGGCGTTAAAGCGATTAATTTAAAAGATGATTTAGTTGTTAGTGGTATTTTATTTGATAATAGTGATTATATTACAATTATTACATCAAATGGTACAGGAAAACGAGTTAAATTAACTGAGTTTGAATTATCAACTAGAGCTAGACGTGGTGTTTTATTAGTAAGAGATGTTAAAACTAATCCATATAAGATATTAAAATCATTTATTGATGTTAAAAAATTGGGTATAATAAATACTGATATTAGTGAAATAAAAGTAACAGAATTACCAATTGTAGATAGATATTCAACTGGTACAGTTATAAATAAAAAAGGAATAAAAGATTGTTTTGAAATAATTAATTTAACTAAAGAAACAAAAGAAGAAAAATATGAAGAAGAGATAATTGATATTTCTTTGGATGATGTTGATGAAAAAATACTTACAATTGATGATTTTCTAGATGATTTTAAAATATAAGAGGGGAATATGAACGAGATTATAATTAATATTAATGATGAAAAAGATTATGAAAATAAATATAATTCCAATAATTTATCAACAGAATTATCTAATTATATTTATGAAGAATGTAAAGGTAAACCAATTAATAATAAAGTATTAATTGTAGTTAAAGCAAATTATAGAATAAAAGATAAAGAAAAAGAAGAAATTGTTAATAAAATTCATAATAATTATAAAACTGATTTAAATGAATTATTATTGATGATAAAATATTCCAATATTAAAAATATTGCTATTTCATTGTTAGGTGTATTGTTTTTATATCTATACTATTTTATTAAAATTAATTTTGTTTTATCAGAAATGATTTTAATAGTAGGTTGGGTAGCAATTTGGGAAGCAGTTTATGCTTGGTTATTTGTAAGAGATAAAGATAATATTAAAATTAAAAGATTAAAAAAACTGGCAAATTGTGAAATAAAATTTGAATAAATTAAAAAAAATTATCAAAAAGTATTGTCAAATCAATAAATATATTGTATAATTAGTCTTGTCAAGTTGACAAGGCATGCCTGAGTGGCGAAATTGGTAGACGCACAGGACTTAAAATCCTGCGGAAGTCAAATTCCGTGCCGGTTCAAGTCCGGCCTTAGGCACCAATTTAAAAATTACTCGATTACTCGAGTTTTTTTGTAAAAAATAACACTTTGACATGGGGGAAGTATTATGGATATTTTTTTGGAAAGAGTAAGAATTATACAAAATATATTAGAAATTTATAAAGGTGATATTGATGTATTAAATGCTATAAAAAATGGTGAAGATCTATCTCATTTTTTAAAGTGTTTACCAGTTTTTTATCCAGCTGAGTATAATTTTCTATTAAACAAAAAAATGAACACTTTTGAAGATATAATATCAATTTTTTGTATTATTCGTAGTAAATTAGAAGAAAAGAAAAAAAATTATGATCTTTATAAAGATTACGTTTATTATTTTTTAGCAGGAAAAATAAATGATAGTGATTTATCATATGAAGTTTGCTTTGGAAATGTATATAATGCAGTAGAAGAAGATGGGAAAATTGATTATTATCCATATTTAAACCATTTAGGGATAGATTATATAAATTTAGTTAATTCTTGTCAAAGAAAAAAATTAATAAAAGAAGGGGATTTTGATAAATTACCATTTCCTGGATTGAGAGATTAAAAAATTGTAAAAAATTGCATATAATGAAATAAATTAACTATTTTATGTTGACATTTAAAGTAAAATTATGCTATAATCAAGTCGTTGTCGAAATTGATGGAGAAATACCCAAGTCTGGTTGAAGGGACCGGTCTTGAAAACCGGGAGGTCGGAAACGGCGCGGGGGTTCGAATCCCTCTTTCTCCGCCATTTTGATTTATATCGCGGGATGGAGCAGCTTGGTAGCTCGTCGGGCTCATAACCCGAAGGTCGTAGGTTCAAATCCTTCTCCCGCAACCATGGTTCCGTGGTGTAGTGGTTATCACGTCTGCCTGTCACGCAGAAGATCGCGGGTTCAAGTCCCG
>CALVSP010000044.1 GCA_944359065.1 uncultured Bacilli bacterium | reverse complement strand
CAAACTCGCCACTGGCGATGTTGTTTGTCAGACACAGTTATCCTGTTTAAAATGACTTCTCGAAAATGTACATAAAATTCTTAAAAATTCAAAAAATTAGGGACACAAGAATGTATTTAGTTTTATTATACATGACTTATTGTAAATTCACAATGTAGCATAAAAGTTTATATTGTAAAATAATGGTAAAAATGATAAAATAGCAACTAAAATGACGTATATGCATATATATTAGTTTTGATTGGATGGTGAGTATAATGCGAATGCGAAGAAGAAAAAAAGACTACTATGTAATGGATGAAATCTTAACTGACAGCAGTAAAGACAAGTTTGGCCATGAAGAAATTGCAAATAATATTATAAATTTGGTTACTAATAATAGGTATAAGTCTCCTTATAATATTGCACTAATTGGGAAATGGGGACTAGGGAAAACCAGTATTTTAAAACTAGTACAAGAAAAAATCTCGCAAGAAAAAAACATGCGTATTATTTTTATTAATGCATGGAAATATGAAAAAGAAACTTTAAAACATGTTTATTTAAAAACTATCTATGAGGAAGTTTCTGGTAAAAAAATTGATTTAAAAAAACAACTAGAAAATAGACTAATAAATATATTTACAAAAAAAGAGAAAAAAACCACATCAAATAAGAAACAAAGTATTAAAGATTTAGCCAAGCAAGTAATATCTAATTGGGGAATTCTTATAATTGTATCATTAGTTGTAAGCTTTATTTGGCAACTTTGCACATATTTATCTGATGGAAATACGATTGACAGTTTCTTTAAACAAGATGCTATCTTAGCAAAATATTTTAAGTTTTATTTTAATAATATATTTGTAACTTTTGGAGTTCCATTATTAGTATATAAATTACCTATGATATTTAAATCAGATAATAATATATTATCACTAAATATTAATTTCCAAGAAGATTATGAAACTTTATTAAAAGAAATGATGAAAGAAAGCGAAACAAAATTTATTATTGTAATTGATGATTTAGATAGATTGTCAACAAAAAAGATGGTTGAAGCGCTAGATACTTTAAAGACATTGATGGAAATAAAAAATTGTGTATTTATTGTTCCATTTGATGATTCAATTTTAAAAAAGGCATTGGAAGAACAAGTAATTAAGCAGGTAGATAGTGATCACAAAATAATTGAAAGTGAATTAATATTAGATAAATTATTTCAATTTAGATTTTATATACCTCCGCTAATTATTTCTGACATGAAAGAGTATGCATTAGAAATAATCAAAAAGGAAGCAAAAGATTTAGCTGAATTATTTAAAGAAGATGAGCTAGAGGAAATTGTAAAAAATGTTTTTGTATATGACGGTTTAAGCACTCCTAGACAAGTAAAAAAAATAATTAACACTTTTGCAAATAATGTTATTTTAACAACAGAACGAATTCAATCTAAAAAAATTTCACAAAAATTATTTGATAAAGAGGGAAAGCTATTAATAGCAAAAATTTCGGTCTTACAGAGTGATTTTAACGATTTTTATGATGACTTATTTGATGAACCAGAGGCATGCGAGATATTGCTTGATATAAATAAAAAAGAAAGTAAGTACAAAAAGCCACAAGAAGTTCCTAAAAGATTGCAAAAATATTGTGAAAAAGCAAGTGAAGATAAAATAAAAATTCGGGAAAAATATAATAAGTTATTAAATTTTTTAAGTAGAACAGCTTACATTAATAGCAAAGATATAACAACATACTTATATTGTAATCAAGATAGAATGAGTTTTATTTATGGTTCAGAATTTAATAGAGAATTAATTGGAAGTATGAGAAGTTTAAATTTCACCAATATGAATCAGATTATATCAAGTAACCCAAATAAAAATATCTATAATTTATTAATAAGTTATCTAGAATCAGAGCCATTAGATTATTTACCAAATGTAATAACTTCAATTTTAAATATAGAAAATTTTGAATTTGATCAGGCTACATTTAATACTGAATACATTGCTTCTATCAATAGAGTTTTTAAATCAAACGGAAAATTTGATATGAAAAATGTAAATTTTAAAGGATTATTAAATCTCAATAAATATGAAAGTGAAAACGTTATAGTTCAAACATTTTTAAATAAATATTATGATTACTTAAATGATAATATTGATTCTGATGATATAGAACACGATGATATATTTTCTTTCACTCTTCAGAATTTAGATAATCTAACCTATGTTAAAACAAATAAAATTAAATCTTATTTATTAAGATTATGCACAAAAGATGAAATTTACGTTATGCAAATAAATAATGTTGAATTATCAAAAAGTAATTTAAAAAAATATTTTGGCAAAGAACTATATAATTTAAATTATGATTTATTAAATGAAAGCAATGAAGATGAACATTATAAAATATATTCTGAAATATTTATTAAATTATATAATGCATTAAAAGATGATTCTGAAAATATTCAAGATATAAATGAAAAAGTAATTAATGCTTTAGATGATTCTAAGAATATAAAATTATGTAGTGGAATTATCGTAAATAATTTAAAATATTTCAGTGATGAAGAACAGCAAATAATTTGTGAAAAAACGATAACCTTAGATAATCTTTTTTTGGAAAACCAATTTCAAATTATAGATACAATTAAATTTACATTAACAACAGAAATGAATGAAAATTTACAAAATAAAATTCTTGAATTTATAAAACAAGGTAATGATATAGAAAATATAATGAATAAAATTGATGATTATTCTAGCATTAATAATGTGATAAACAACTTAAATGAACGAGTATATAATAATAGCAAACTTGATATAATTTATAAAAACAATATTAACAAATTTAGTGATGAACAGTTAAACGATTTAATTGGTAAATTATCAAAACAAATAAATGTAAATACTTATCAAGAAGGAAGAGTAATTGCCATTATTAATATAGTAGGTGAATATGTTAGCCTTGATAAAATTATTTCTTGCTTCACAGATGATGAATTAATAAAAAGTATACAAGCATCTAATGAAATTATTGAACTAGTAAATTCAAATGAAACTTTTAGTGAAGAAAGTATAGATAACTATATAAAAAGGACTATTGAATTATTACCATTAAAAGTATCTAAAATAATCGACTTAAAAAAAATAAGTACTTACTTTTCAAAAGAAAATATTAAACTTTTAGCAGCAACGATAAATAAAGAACTTATAAATAAAATGGATGTCCTAGAAAAAGAAGCATTATTTAACATTTTTATAAAGCAAGAAGAAAAAGAATATATAGAAAATGAAATTAAAGACATTTTAAATGAATTATTATATACCGATATATATGACCAGGTTATAGAGTATATGATTAAAAATGATATTAAGATTTCGAATACCGTTAATTTTTTATTTGAAAATATAAATAATATTGAAAAACTAACAAAATATAAAGAATTAACTAAAATATTAGATTTTAATGAAAGTGTAAATGATTCTATAATAAGAAAAATATATGAAAAAGAATATACTTTAGATCAGTTATCATATCTAATAGATATAAACAATGATATATTAAATTCCATTAAAACAATTGAATTAAAGTATGATATATCAGAAAATATATTTATAACCAATGTTTTAAAAATAATCAGTAAATATGAAGGTGAAAAAAAATTATCTTCCATTCAATCTGAACTCATATTGAATGGAAGTGAAGAACTGCTTGTTGATTTATTAAATAAGTTTGAAAAAATATCTAACACAGAGAATAGAAAAGTAGTTAAAAAATCATTACAAAATAGATGGGACACAATTGAGAAAAATACATTGTTAAATGAAAAATTTGAGATGTTTAATAAAAAAAATAGATATTATGTTAAGAAAAATATAAGAGAAAAAGTAATGCAGTAACTTATCTTTTATACCATAATCATAGGTCTAGGTCTTATTAAGAAATTATTTTGAAAATTTAAATACTGTAAAATGTAAATTTTATACATTATATAAAAGATTAAAAAAATTAAGGCACTTTAGTAAAGAGTGCTTTTTATATGTTTATATGATAAAATGTTATATATTGATAAAAATTTAAGGGGGATAAAAAAATGTATCAAGTTTTAAGTATACTAAGCTTATCATTAAGATTATATTTATGCTATTTAACAATTGATAACATTCCAATACTAAAGAATGAAATATGGAATTATATACTTTTAGAGATTATTTCTCTTTACACACTATTAAGACTTATCACTTATTTTGAAGTCGGAATATTTTATAAAAAAGGAGAATATCCAGAAATTGGTATAGTAGCATACTTCTTTATTTATTTGATTAATTTAGGAATAATGTATATAGTGATGCTGGGACTAACTAAAATGAAAGTACTACCAATATAAAATATAAAATTATTCAGTGATTGTTGACACGAGCAGATTCCTAGACTTAAAATTTGCTTCTATTTTAAACAACGATTTTGAATGTGAAAGATATTAAAAATTAAATATTTGATAAATTAAGGTTTATTATTAATGATATAAATAGTAAAATTATAGATGAAGGTGATAGAAATGATTAAAGGAAAACCATTTGTGAAATGGGCTGGTGGAAAAAGACAGATAATAGATAAATTAAAACAATATGTTCCTAATGAATTTAATGCATATTATGAACCATTTGTTGGTGGTGGAGCTTTGTTGTTTGAATTATCACCAAAAAAAGCTGTTATCAATGATCTTAATAAGGAGCTTATAAATGTTTTTGAATGCATTAAAGATGAAAAAAAGTTTGAAGCAATGTGTAGAGAATTGAATCATCATGAAACAAATCATTCTGAAGAATACTATTATCAAGTTAGAAATTTAGACAGAGATAAAAAGAAATTTAATAGATTAGCAGACTATAAGAGAGCTGCTCGTACAATTTATTTAAATAAAGCATGTTTTAATGGATTGTATAGAGTAAATAGTAAAAATGAATTTAATGTCCCTTTTGGTAAAAAAACAAAAGTAAATACTTATGAAGGACAAAACCTAGGTATTATATGTGGATATTTAAATTATAATGACGTAAAAATCTTATCAGTTGACTTCGAAGAAGCCGTAAAAGATGCTAAAAAGGGAGATTTTGTTTATTTTGATCCACCGTATGACTCTGATACATCTACTTTTAATAGTTATACTGAAAATGGGTTCGGAAAAGAGGAACAAAAAAGACTTGCTAAAGTGTTTAAAGATTTATCAGCAAGAGGGTGCTATGTAATACTATCTAATCATAACACAGAGTTAATCAACGAACTTTATAAGGATTATAATATTCATGTAATTGAAGCTAAAAGAAATATTAATTCAAATGGCAAAAAGCGTGGAAAAGTAGAAGAAGTTATTATTACAAATTTTCAAAATAAAGAAGGGTTCTAATAGTTAAGGCTATATAATATATTTAGAGGTGATAAAATGAACAATCCAATTATTGCACAATTAGGTGCAAACTTAGTAGAAGCAGCTACTAGAAACGGTGCTAGTATAATTAGTACAAAAATAAAAGCTGCTAAATCAAAAAAAGAATATAAAGAAACAATTAGTGAACTTGAAGAAATAATATATGATTTATTAAATGATAAGTCGGAAATTCAAAGTATAGCTCAAGCATATGAACAAGAACTGGTTACCCAAAAAATAACAGAAGCTGATATAAAATACATTACAGATAACTTATTACCAATATTATCTAGTTTGATTCCAGAAGATGATAAAGAACAGTTAGAACAATTTAAAAAGATTTTATCTGTAGAAACTTTAACTATTATGCAGTTAATTGGTTTTAATTATAAACAAGCCATTGGAGAACCGCTAACTTTACTTTTAAGAAAAACTATTGAAGCTAAGATACCAACTGATTCTAAAACGAATATAGACTATATTTTAGCTATGGCAAATATAGCAAATGACGCAGAAGCTACAAAAAGATTTTACCAATTAATGCATCAACAGATGCCAGAAGAATAGTTTTATGACAAATTATTTTTCTTATTATAAGATTATACACTGGAGGTAGTAATGTGCTAAAGAAAATAGAATATTATTATGATAAACAGCAGTTTAAACTCATACAAGGGGATTCACTGAAAATACTTAAAAATATTGAACCACAAAGTATTGATATGATATTTGCCGATCCTCCTTATTTTTTATCAGGAGATGGTATAACATGTAATAGTGGAAAAATGGTTTCAGTTAACAAGGGAAAATGGGATGAGAAGAAAAATATTGAGGAAAAGCATACTTTCAATAGAAATTGGATTAAATTATGTTATCAAGTGTTAAAAGATGATGGAACAATATGGATTAGTGGTACTATGCATAATATATATTCAATTGGTATGGCATTAGAACAAGAAGGATTTAAAATTATAAATAACATCACATGGAAAAAATCAAACCCACCTCCTAATATAAGTTGTAGATGTTTTGTTCACTCCACAGAAACAATTTTATGGGCCCAAAAAGACACAAAAAAAGCAAAACATAAATTCAATTATGAGTTAATGAAGAAGATAAACGGTGATAAACAAATGAAGGATGTTTGGGAATCATCTTTGACTAAACCAAGTGAGAAGAAATGCGGAAAACACCCGACACAAAAGCCAATAGCAATACTAGAAAAAATAATATTAGCATCAACTGATGAAGGAGATTTAATTCTGGACCCTTTTAATGGTAGTGGTACAACTGGAATTGTTGCTAGTAGATTAAATAGACAATATATAGGCATCGAAAAAGAAAAAGAATACTTAGATTTAACAATAAGAAGAAAGGAAAATGAAAATGAAAAGCAAATATGAAGATTTAAAGATAGAAGAAATAGAATTAGATATGAATAATCCGAGAATTGCTAAATTTATTGAAATGTATGATAAAAATAGTTTAAATAGTGAGCAATTAGCATTAGCACTAGGAAGTGGTGTAGAAGATTCTAGTCAAACTAATTATAGTAGTTTATATAATTCTATTAAAACTAACAAAGGAATTATTCATCCGATTATAGTAAATCATCAAACAGATGGTAAATATGTTGTTATAGAAGGAAATACAAGAGTTCAAATATATAAAGAATTTAAAGAAAATAAGATTGATGGTAACTGGAATACTATACCATCAGTTGTATATGAGAATTTAAATGAAAATGAAATACATGCAATAAGATTACAATCGCATTTAGTTGGACCGAGAGAATGGGATCCATATTCAAAAGCAAAATACCTATCTTATTTAAGTAATGATGAAAATTTACCAATGAGTCAAGTTATTGATTTTTGTGGTGGCAAAGCAAGTGAAGTAAGTAAATATATAAATGCATATCAAGATATGGAAAAATATTATAGACCTCAACTTAGTTCTGATGATGAATTTGATCAAAGAGAATTTTCTAAATTTATTGAACTTCAAAATCCAAGTGTTAAAACAGCAATATTGGCCAAATTTAAAATGGAAGACTATGCTAGATGGGTAATTAATGGAAATGTTGATACGGCTATTAATGTACGTAAATTACCTCAAATATTAAAAAATGAAGAGGCTACAAAAGTATTATTAAAATCTAATATTAAAGAAGCATATGAAAAAGTAATTACTAACAAACCTGATTATAAGGATTTAAAGGCGGTCTCTTTAGAACAATTATGTATAGAAATAACTAATAGGATGAATAATATGCCACTAAAAGATTATAAAGATATAATAAATGAAAATAATGAAATTAAATCATATTTAACAGATTTAAAAGAAAATTTAGATTGGTTTGTAAATGATATTACAAATAAGGAATAATGGAATCATTAAAACATCATAATTTAGTAAAAAAAATGAATGAATATATTGTTAACTATGAAAATGCTGAAATTTCTTTAGTTGAGAGTGATATATTTGAAGTTAATGGTAAAGTAACTAGGATGCCTGAAGGCTTCGTTCCTGATTTATATTATAAATACAATGGTTTATTAATTATTGGCGAAGCAAAAACCGACAGTGATTTTGAGAGAGAACATAGTTTACAACAATATATTTCTTATTTAAAATATTTGAAAAAATATTCTGATGAATATAGATGTATCTTTATAATTGCGGTTCCTTGGGAAACTACAAAAACTGCCTGTAGAATAATAAATAAATTAGCAATAGAAAATGATAAACTTGAAATTATATTTATAAATGAAATGGGGGTATATAAAAAATATGAAAAAAATAAAAATTGTGAATGAACCAAAGTATGAATCCAAGTTCAATTCTTTTATATACCAAGAACAGGCTGTAGATTTTGTAAAAGATTTAGAATATGGTGCTATTTTTCATGAACAAGGACTAGGCAAAACAAAAATTGCACTTGACTTAGCTATATATTGGTTATCTGAAAAAGATATTGATACAGTTTTAATAGTTACCAAAAAGGGACTAGTAAAAAATTGGGAAGAAGAGACCCGTATACATTCATATTTAAAAACTAAAGTATTAGATAATAATCGAAATAGTAATTATTATGTTTTTAATAGTCCAACAAAATTAATTATTACAAATTTTGAAACAATTTCTATGGAATTGAAGAGATTTAAATTGTTTTTAAAATCAAGAAATGTTGCTGTTATTATAGATGAGTCTGCAAAATTAAAAAATCCAGATTCTAAATTAACAAAGAATTTTTTTGAATTATCCCCATTATTTAAGAAAAAAATTATCATGACAGGGACTCCTGTTGCAAATAGACCTTATGATATTTGGGCACAGATATTTTTCCTAGATGGTGGAAAAAGTTTAGGAAATTCATTTAAAGAATTTAAGTCTAAGTCAGATTTGACTAATAAATTAGCAAAAAATTCAGAAAAAAGAGAAGAATTTGAGAATTTCATTTCGCAAATATTTACAAAAATTAATGATTTTAGTATTCGAGAAACAAAAAAATCTGCTAATATAACACTTCCAGAAAAAAAATATATTAATATTTGGACAATGTTTTCACCGGGACAAAAAGAACTATATGATAAATTGAGAAAAGAATTGATTTTGGAATTGAAAATAGATAACAAAAAATCTATTGATGATGTTTCTTCTGTATTGAAAAGAATATTAAGACTTGAACAAATAACATCAAATCCCAGAATGTTGAACGAAGATATAACTTACAGTTCGGGTAAAGAACAAGAATTAGATTCATTAGTTAAGCAGATTATAAATAGAGATGAAAAGGTGATTATTTGGACTAATTATATTTATAATGTTAACTATTTTTGTGAAAAATATAAAAAATATAATGCTGTAAAAATAAGTGGAAGTATATCAACTGATGACAGAAATAATTCTGTAAAAGAATTTAAAACTGGAAATTCAAAAGTATTAATAGCAACACCTCAATCTGCTAAAGAAGGTTTAACTTTAACTGTTGCAAATAATGCAATATTTTATGACAGGGGTTTTAGTTTAGATGATTATTTACAAGCTCAAGATAGAATACATAGAATTTCACAAACTAAAAAGTGTAATATTTATAATATTATGATTAGAGGTAGTATAGATGAATGGATTCATAGATTGTTATTGAGTAAAGAAAAAGCTGCAGCTCTAGTACAAAATGATATTTCAAAAGGTGAATATAAAAATGTAGCAGATTATTCTTATGAGGAATTAATAAAAAAAATATTAGAAGTAGAGGAGTAGTTTTATGGAAAATATAATTGATGATACATTAATGATTGGGAAAGAAAGTTATCCAATAAAAAGATGTGAAATAGAGCAAAAAAAATTATTATTTTTTCCTGAAAATCCACGTGTATATTCAGTTCTAAATGCAAGTGATGAAAAACCTTCACAAGAAATAATTGAAAAGGTAATGTGTAAGTCGGACCACGTTAAGCAATTAAAAGAGTCTATTAGGTCCAATGGTGGCTTAATAGATCCAATCATTGTTAGAGATGGAGATTTTGTTGTTTTGGAAGGAAATAGTAGACTTGCTGCATATAGGCTATTAAATAGACAAGATCCAATTAGATGGTCCAAAGTTAGTGTGATATTACTTCCAAACGATATTCCAGAAGCTGCGGTTTTTGCTTTGCTGGGACAATATCATATTATTGGGAGAAAAGATTGGGATCCATATGAACAAGCTGGCTATCTATATAGAACATTAAAAGAATCAAATAAATCTCAAGAACTGCTAGCTTCCGAACTGGGTATTACATCTTCATATATAAAGAAGTTAATAGATGTATATCAATACATGATAGACAAGGATGATAATCACCCTAATAAATGGAGCTATTATGAAGAATTATTAAAAAACAGAGGAATAAAAAAAGCTTTTGAAAAACATCCTGAATTAGAAGATAAGATAATAGATGATATAAAAAACAATAGAATAAAAATGGCAATTGATATTAGAAAATTAGGTGACATAGGAAAATTAAATGATAAATTGTCTAATAAGATTCTAAAAGATTTAGCAAAAGGTGAAGAGGACTTATACTCAGCATATGACATTGTTGAAAGTTCAGGAAAAATGGATAATAATTTTCAATTAGTTTCTAATTTTAGAAAAAAAATATCTGATGAAAATTTTTTTAATAAATTACTAAATGATGAAAATTTGGGAGATGTAGAATTTGAATTAAATAAGATTAAAAGAATTGTTTCGAATCTTTTAAAAAAAATAGAAAGGAGTAAAAAATGACAAAAAGAAATTTTAATGAGTGGTTAAGTAAATTTAAAACAAGTATATCAAATTATAATTACTATGTTGATTTTGAAAAAATATACCAAAATGTTGATAAAGTAAAGGTAGAGCTTAATATATTAAATTCATTGATTGGCAGTAAAAATATTGAAGAAGAGTTTCAAAATATCTTAATTAAATATCCTGAAACTTTAGAATGTATTCCGTTACTACTTGCAGTTCGTTCAAGAGAAATTTTTGTTAAAGATGAAATAAATGAGTATTTATTTAAATTTGATAAAATGGTTTATTCCATGAAAGATTATATTAGATTTATGAAAGAAAGTGGTCTATTTGATTTACTTCAAAATCATATTATAAATAATTTATATGATTATGTTTTAGGAATTGAGGTTGGTCTAGATTCTAATGGCAGAAAAAATCGTGGTGGACATCTAATGGAAAATCTAGTTGAATCATATATAATCAAAGCAGGATATAAGAAAGATGTTAATTATTTTAAAGAAATGTATTTAAAAGATATAGAAAAGAAATGGAACCTTGATTTAAGTGCGATGTCAGGGAACAATGTTTCAACAAAAAGATTTGATTTTGTTCTAAAAACAGATAATCAAGTATATGTGATAGAAACTAATTTTTATTCTAGTGGTGGCTCTAAATTAAATGAAACAGCGAGAAGTTATAAAATGTTAGCACAAGAATCCAAAAAAGTTGAAGGTGTAACATTTATATGGTTTACAGATGGTACTGGTTGGAATAGTGCTAGAAAAAATTTAGAGGAAACATTTAATGAACTAGAAACAATGTATAATATTGATGACTTAGAACATGGTGTTTTAGAAATCTTATAAATGTACTTGCAATCTCTCTAAATCAGAGCTAACATACAACACAAGGAATCGATTTTTATTTGATATTTTTAAAAGATGACCCTCATCGCCCCAGAATGGAGATATAGTCTTATAGACTTAAAGATATAGTCGATTCTTAGGAGTCGATTTTTTTGTTAAGATTAATTACTATTTAAGATTGAATTTAAAGTTATATTTATGCTATATTATTCTTATAGAAATATGGAGGTGTAGTATGCCAGTACATTTAAATTCAATTATAAAGAATAAAGAGAAAGAAAATGATATTTTTTTAAATATTATTAAAAATGATTTTAATAATCCAACGGATGTTTTCATAAGTGAAGATAGAACAATAATAATTGCTTCAAAAGATATCTTTAATAAAGATTATATGGAAATAATTGGAAAAGAAGTAATAACAACTAAATTATCTAAAGATGAAGATTCTTATGAAATATTAGATGTAGATTTAGAATTACTTAATGAAAATAAAATAACTTTAGAGTTTGAT
>CALVSP010000043.1 GCA_944359065.1 uncultured Bacilli bacterium | reverse complement strand
TTTTTGGAGTAGTACTCAAGAGGCTGAAGAGGCGCCCCTGCTAAGGGTGTAGGTCGGGTAACCGGCGCGAAGGTTCAAATCCTTTCTACTCCGCCATTAGAAGATTAATCCTTATTTTATAAGGATTTTTATTTTGTAAAGTATAATTGTATCTTAATTTGAAAATCCATAATAAAATACTAGAATTAGCTAATGAGATAACTGGAAATAGTCGAGAGTCTTTATTTATTCGCGATTTGAAAAACAAATGGGAAACAGCTTACAGAAATACAACTACTGAACAAGCCGTTAGTAACTTGAATAATGAAACGAAGTATATGATGACTGGATTAAAGGGTATGGAAAATGGAATTACCACAAGTGCTAAATATGTAGATATTAAAGATAGGTATGATGCAGCTTTATATTTAGAAAATAAAAACTATTCTAATGAGAAAATAAGGCAAATAACAGGTTGGTTTAAAGATAAAGAAGGAAATTGGGAATTTGAAATATCAGACCAGCATACTAAATTTAAAATACAACCTAAAACTAATACAAAATACAAGTTATCAGACATATTTGAAGCTAATACTCTTTATGAAATGTATCCGGAACTAAAAAATATAACTGTTGAATTTAAAAATTTAAAAGGAAAAAGCGGAAATTATAATTCAATAGCAAATAAAATAACGATTAATAATACAATGACTAATAATTTAGACAATTTAAAAGGGACCTTATTGCATGAAATACAGAATTATATACAAAATGAAGAAGGATTACCTACTGGTACAACTATACTATTTGGAAATGAGCAATATGCAAATAGTAAAGGTGAAATAGAAGCAGCTGATACTAAAATTAGAAGAAACCTTACTGTTGAACAAAGAAAATCAACAATTCCAGAAAGTTCAAAAAGCAATCCTATTCACCCTAATAGGGATGCAATATTAAATCGTAAGCGAAATGCTGTTGAAAAAATTGCGGAACAAATATATAATATATTTGGAGGGAATTCTAATGAAATATCTGAAGAAATTGATTTTCAAAATATTGAACAAACCGATGAAATTACTGATAAATTACATCAAGAAAACAAGAATAGAATAAAGGAACTAGATAATAGTTCTTTTTCTTTGAAAGAAAAACAACTTGATATAATTTTAAATAATAATCCCGCAGGCAATGATAATGTTACTTGGATACGAAAAATTGATGATATTAAAACGTTTGAGGAAACATTGGAAAAGTGATAAAAAAAGTTATATGATATAACGAATATAAAAAGAATTGACCAAAATCGTAGTACATCGGCTAATACTTTCACCACATCGTTGGTCAATTCCATCAATAATTATATACCACAATCTAAATGAAATGTCAATTGGACATATCTATAACTATTTTATGTAAAAAATATTAAAACTAAATAAAAATGGTTTAAAAAAAGAATAATTTTGAAGTTATTTTTTTATGATTTTTTTTGTTAATGATCTAATATCATTTTAATAAATAATTGATTTTCTAATGTTTTTTTTGTATAATATTTTTAGGTGATAATATGAAAAAGTTGATTTTGTTAATTCCTTTTATAATATTAATTTTCATTAGTTTTATTTATTATTATTCAATAAAATGTGATGATAGTGTTATATTAAAAGATAGTTTAGTTTTAAAACAAGAACAAATTGAAAAAAAAATAAAAAGTAGTGATTATACTATTGATAATCCTAATATCATTTTAAATCCATATGAAATTTCCCCTTTAACTGCTTTAGTTATTTTTGAAACTGAAGAAGAAGTAGAACCGACTATAATAATTAATGGTAAAGATGAAAATACAACTTTTGCTAATACATTTGAATCTAATAAAATTCATTATTTGCCTATATATGGTTTATATCCTGATTATAACAACGAAATAACAATAAAATATGGCGATGTATCTAAAACAATATATATTAAAACAGATAAACTACCTGATGATTTTATTTTACCTACTAGTGTTATAAGTGATAAATCTAAATTAGGAAATGAATTATATTTCTTTTCGCCATCTAGTAAAGGATATATGTGTGCTTATGATGTGAATGGTGATGTGAGATGGTACTTAACGGAAAGTTTCACTTGGAATATTAATAGATTAAAAAATGGTCATTTATTAATTAGTACTGAAAGATTAGTTAATCCACCATATTATACAACTGGATTATATGAAATGGATTTATTAGGTAAAATATATACTGAGTTTAGATTAGATGGTGGCTATCATCACGATTATTTTGAATTAGAAAATGGTAATATTTTAGTAGCTTCGGATAATTTTGATAGTGGAACAGTTGAGGATTATATTGTTGAATTAGATCGAAGTACCGGTAATATAGTTAAAGAATTTGATTTGAAAAATATATTAAATGTTAATGATGGTAAATCAGAAAATTGGACTGATTATGATTGGTTTCATAATAATGCTGTTTGGTATGATAAAAATACAAATTCTATTACTTTATCAGGTAGGCATCAAGATGCAGTTATAAATATTGATTATGATAGTGGAAAATTAAATTGGATAATAGGAGATCCGACTAATTGGAGTAGTGAATATCAAAAATATTTCTTTACACCAATCGGTGATTTCGAATGGCAATGGAGTCAACACGCTGCTATGATAACACCAGAAGGATATGTATTTATATTTGATAATGGTAATAATAAATCAAAAATAAAAGATGAATATGTTCCTGCTACTAGTAGTTATTCAAGAGGTGTTATGTATAAAATAGATACTGATAATATGACTATCGAGCAAATATGGCAATATGGAAAAGAAAGAGGTAGTTCATATTATTCACCTTATATATCAGATGTTGATTATATTGATAATAATCACTATATTGTTCATTCTGGTGGTATATCATATAAAGATGGTATTGTTCAAAATCAACCAGCCGGATTAGCAGGTTCTGATACATTAAAAAGCATAACAACTGAATTATTAAATGATGAAATTATTTTTGAAATAGAACTTCCTACTAATAACTATCGAGTTGAGAAAATGAGTTTATATAGCGGTAATTATGAAATAAAAGATGCTAGCATTTTAGGTAATTTTAAAGAAACAGAAAAAGAAAAAAGTTTATCTTTAGTATTTAATGCTAAAAATATTGATGATGAATATAAGTCACATAATATAACATTTACTAAAGAATATGATAGATTGGTAGTTAATGGTACTTTTAAAAGAGGAACAAATGTTGAAATAATTTTATATCAAAATTTAGTTGCTTATAAATATAATTGGCGAATAAGTACAAAACCATATACAGCAATGTGTGTCGATATATTTAATGAAGAAGAAAATGAAGCAGGACTAAATACTAATAAATATATTAATAATACTAATTTAAAAGGAAGGTATAATATATTTATTAAAATAGATGGTAAATTATATAAGACAAATAATTATGTAGAATTTTAGGTGACTTATGAAAAAAATATTATTAATTTTATTATTAATTGTTTTAGTTGGATGTAATCAAAAAACAATAGAACAACCAAGTGAAATAATTGATGAACCAAGTGAAGTTATTGAAGAGCCAAATTATGATATACAAGATAAAGAACCTATTAATATTTATTTATTTTGGGGCGATGGTTGTGGAGCGTGTGCTAATTTAAAAGAATTTTTTAATAATTTAGATAGTAGTTATAATAAATATTTTAATTTAATAAAATATGAAGTTTGGTATAATGATGAAAATTACGAATTAATGCATAAAGTAGGTGATTATTTAAATCAAACATATTATGCAGTACCATTTTTAGTAGTAGGTGATGAAATAATAATAGGTGCTGATGATGCTAAAAAAGAGTATATTTTAGAAAGAATAGTTGAAGAATATAATAATGATAGATATGATATAATGAATGAAATAAAATAATTTTTAATTATATAAACTTGTTTGCAATAAAAAAATAATACTGAATAATATAAAAGATGAATGATAGTAAATACGTTTTTAATTTTAAAGCATAGGAATATTACAAATAATTGAAATTGTATCAAACATAATATTATTAATAAATATAATTGTAAATTGATAAAAATAACTAGGAGGACTATATGAAAAAAGTATTGAAAAATAAGGGAAAAATTCTTAAGTTGACAACATTGGGGTTTACATTAATAGAATTATTGGCAGTAGTAATAATTTTAGCAATCATAGCATTAATAGCAGTACCAATAATTTTAGAAGTAGTAGAAGAATCAAGAAATTCAGCTAATATGTCATCAGCTCAATTAATTGTAAGTAGTGGACATAATTATTATGCAGCATCATTACTAGATGAAGAAAAACAATTAAAAATTGAAAATGGAATTAATTTATTTCCAGAAATAGAAATGAGTAATAAGCCAGAAAGCGGCCAACTATTTGTAAACAAAAGTAATAATGTAGCAATGGCAGTAGTAATAGATAATAAATGTTATAAAAAAACATTTTATAGTGAAATAGAAGTGGTAGATGTTAATGATTGTGATTTAGGATATATGGGACCAGATGATGTAAATCCAAATGTAAGTCAAAAGGTTTTAAATACAACAATTAATGAAAATGGTTGGTACAAAGAGGATTTGTATGTAGAAATAGAAGTAACAGACAACGAATCAGGCCCAGCAGGATATAGAAGATGTATGGGGCAAAATGAATGTGAACCAACTGAAGAAGTATTTGAAATTGATAACAAAATATTAATAAATACAGAAAGTGAAAATAATTTTATATGTGTAATAGGTATAGATAATAAAGGAAATGAAAGTGAAAAAAACTGTGTATCATATAAATTAGACAAAACAGCACCTACATTGATAGCTAAAAATGAAAACATAGAAATAAATGAAAAAGATAGTAATGTAGTAAGTAATTATTTTACAGTAAGTTATGGAATAAGTGGCGGAAGTATGAGTTGTAGTCCTGTTAATACAAATAGTTTAAGTTCAGGAATACAAACAGTAAGTTGTACAGCAATTGGTGGGAGTGGATTAACAAAAACTGCTGTAAAACAAATAATGGTAAAAGCTCAGCCAGTATCGTTTGCAACAGATTCGTGGAAAACTATAGCTGACGCAGTAAAAAATAATAATACTAGTAAATATAACGTTGGTGATACAAAAGAAGTGACATTAACGGGATATGGAACATTTACCGTAAGAATAGCAAACATGACTACACCAAATGAATGCGCAACTGAAGGATTTTCTCAAACTGCATGTGGCTTTGTTGTAGAATTTGTTGATATTATAACAAAACATTCAATAAATTCTACTGATTCAAACTTAGGTGGTTGGCCAGCTAGTGAAATGTATAACTTTGTAAATTCCAATATATATAGTGCTTTACCAAGTGATTTACAAAATGTTATAGTTAATACTTACTCAGTATCAGGGCATGGAAAAAGAGATTCATCTAATTTTACATCAATTAATAAGTTATATTTATTATCTACTAAAGAAGTATGGGGAATAGATACAACAAACAGTGACATAAGTTATGATAGTGCTAGGAGCGTAACAAGACAATTAGATTATTATGAAAGAAAAGGTGTGTCTACAATATATTATTTTGAAGCAAGAAAAACTTATCAAGGCAATTCAGATAATTGGTGTTTGCGTTCAGCAAATTCTGATACTAATAATAGTTTTTTTGGAGTAAGCACTTTTGGAACTTGGACTAGTGGTAATGCTATTGTAATTCATGGTGTAGCACCAGCTTTTAGAATAGAATAAATTATGATAAAATAAAACTCAAATCTAAAAAATTTGAGTTTTATTCGTATTTAAATTTAAATATAACATCTACTTTTAATGATTTATCTTGATCTATTTCTTCATATGATTTTCCTAATTTACTTTCTAGTTCTTCTAAAGAAACATAGTTATCTAACATAAGGAATGAATAAATATCATATTTAATTAAATATCTTGAATATGTATCAGTTCTTTCTTCACGGTAACTTTTATTAGAATTGGTTAAAGTACTTTCCTCTTTATAACTAGTCCAATTAGTATATTTTACGATATCACTATCTTTATATTTATATCCATAAGGTTTTGTTGAAGAGTATCCACTATATACTCTTTTTGTATCACCATTATACCACCGCCACATATCATCGTAATATGAATACATTTTTACAGTATTTTCTTTATCTTTTTCATATTCATCTCCAGGTGATTCAACACTATATTCTCCATTATTCCAATATATTTTGTTATCGCCATCTATGTAATACCATCTATATCCAGTTTTAGTAGATATATGTCGATAGTCATATACCTCTGGATAATCTAAACTCCATTCAGTTGCTTCGGTTTGTATTTTTGTTGCTTCATCTTTTTTTGCATAACCTTTTGGTTGCTCGGAACTATGTTCACTATATTTTATATTATTTTTGTAAAATTTCCATTGTTTATCGCGATAACTATAATATGTTTTAGTTTCTCTAACGTATTCGGTAATTACTGCATTATCAGGAATATAAGGCAAATCTTTTTCATTAAGTGGCAATAAAACACCATCAGTTTCTTCAGTACTTATTTTTTCACTAGGATACCAATCTGTCCATTTTGAATTATAAGAGTCAACCTCATAATAATTATAATAAGCAACAACTTCAACATTTTTCTTTTCGTCGTATTTATCTGTTTCTTCCCCAAATTCTTTGGTACTACAATAATCAGCGTTATCAATATTTACAGATTTAATATATGTATCATTGTATTTTGTATAGGTAACAGTTCCGGTAACTCCATAATCTTTAAAAACGATAGTATCGTTTAAATCACTTAAATTTATTGTAACACTATCACCATTTAAAACTGGTAGTAGATTAAATTCATTATAGTATAAATCTGTTTTACTAAATATTTCTTGTCTCAAATTATTACAAGTTTTATTTCTACTTCCTTTAATAAAACTAGATATTACAAAATATGAAAACAATATAACAAAAATTATTATAAAAAAACCTTTAATATTTTTTTTAGCTAGATTACTAATTTTTATTTTGGAAAAAATTTCTTTTACTTGTTCCATAACTCCACCTCTACAATATTATAACACACTTACTTAATATAAATAAAGTGAATTTTTTAATTTAAAAGCATAAAATATGATAGGTGGTAATAATGTCTAAAAAAGAAGAATTTAAAGAATTTATCAAAAAAAATCCGAAATTAATTAAATATGTAAGAAATGGAGAAGGATCTTGGCAAAAATTTTATGAAATATATGATATATATGGTGAAAATGAAGACGCATGGAAAGAATATTTAGGCGTTACTGCAACAGTCGGAACGATAGATGCCTTAAGTTGGTTAAAAAATATTAATTTAGATAGTGTACAATCAGGTGTGGCTAATATTCAAAAAATGTTAGGTATGGTTCAAGAATTAACTAGTAAAGATGATAAGCCAAAGGAAGAATATAAACCACGACCTATTTATAAACATTTTGAGGATTAAATGAATATAGATATTCAATATAAAATAAAAAGTAATAAATATTATCTTAAGTATTTAAGGGAAAATTCTAATTGGTATAAATATTTAAATAGAAATCCTAATAATTTTAAATTATTTGAAGAAGAAGTTAAAAATGCGTATAAATTAAGACCAACTGATAAAATAAGTAGAGCAATAGATACATTTGAAATGTTACAGACTTTATTTACAAAATAAAAAATGAAGCTAATAATTAACTTCATTTATTCTTGTAATAGGACTTTCTAAGTAAATGTATTCTTCTTCTTTTATTTCTTCTTTTTTTTCACTTTCTTGTTTGATATTAGCTATAATGATAGCAGAATCAATATCTAAGTTATATTGAAATTCATAATTACTCATAATAATTCCCCCTGAGTGCGTTATATACTAACACACCTTTTTTATTTTGTCAAATTTTAAATTCAAAATAATAAAATTAAATAGGTGAGATTAATGAATTTAAGAAATTACATATTAGAAAGTGATTTTAAAATAATTTATTTACACAATAAGTTAGATATAGTAAATTATAGTGATATATCTCATTTTGATAATAATAAAATTATAGTAAATTATAAAGATGGTAGTGTTTTAATAAGTGGTAAAAGTTTAGTAGTTTCTAAATTACTAAAAGATGAATTATTGATTGAGGGTAGTATTGATAAATTAGAATTAAGGTGATTAAATGACAAGTAAAATTAAATTAAATGTCAAAGGAAAAAACATCGAAAGATTTATTAAAAGATTAAAGACTAATAATATTGATTTACTTAAAATTGAGTATATAAAATATAATGAAATAAATATTATAATCTATAAAAAAGATTATGATAAGTTATTAGAATTAAAAACTATATATGATGTAAATATAACAAATATTTATGGTATAATTAAATTGAGAGAAGTTATTAATATATATAAATATATAATAATTTTTATTTTATTGGGAATATTATTGTTAATATTTTTAAGTAATATTATTTTTCATGTTGAAGTTATTCATAATGATAAAGATTTAAGGAATTTAATTATTAATGAACTAGAAGTTTACAATATAAAAAAATACTATTTTAAAAAAAATTACGAAGAATTACAAAATATAAAAAATGATATTTTAAATAAATATCAAGATAAAATTGAATGGTTAGAAATTGAAGAAAGTGGCACTAGTTATATTGTAAGAGTTGAACCAAGAATAATTCCTAATAATGAAGTAAGTTATGAAAAACAAAATGTCGTTGCAAGTAAAAGTGCAATTATTAAAAAAATAATAACTAAAAGTGGCGAAGTTGTTAAAAACATTAATGCGTATGTCAATAAAGGTGATATTATCATTTCTGGTAGTATTTATTTAAATGAAGAGTTAAAAGATACAATAAAAGCTGATGGGACCGTTTATGGTGAAGTTTGGTATAATGTTAAAGTAGAATATCCATATGTTTATAGCGAAATAAAAGAAAAAAATAATTTTCAAGATATATATGTACTTAAATTATTTAATAAGGAAATAGAATTAACTTTTAATAAATTTAAAGATAAGAAAAAAGAAGAAACAATTATTTTAAAGCATAATTTACTACCTATTTCGTTAGTAAAACAACATCAACAAGAGATAGAAACAATATCATTATTATTAACAAGTGAGGAAGCTTTAGACAAAGCAATAGCTGAAGCAACAAAAAAAATGAATGAAAATTTAACTGATGAAGAAAAAATAATCGATTATAAAGTTTTAAATTCTAGTATTGAAGATGATAAAGTAATAGTTGAGGTGTTTTTTACAGTATATGAAGATATAACTGATTATAGTAAGATAGAGGTGAATGATGTTTTACAATAGTATTAAAGAAATAATGATTGATATTTGGCCTAGTTTACTTATTTGTTGTGTAATTATGATATCTTTAAGGATAACTTATTTAATCAAAAATAATATTAAATTTGTCTTTTACAAAGAAATATTAATGTTAGGTTTTATTATGTATGTAATTGCTTTATTTGAAGTAGTTACTTTTCAGGATGTAAGTTGGTCAAGCTCTAATTTTATTCTATTTAACGAAATGTTAAGATATGATTTTGGAACAAAATTATTTTTTAAAAATGTTGTTGGTAATATGTTAATGTTCATACCTTTTGGCTTTTTTACATCTTACTTTTTAAAACTAAAAAAAGTATATTCGGTTTTTTTACTAACTTTATTAACTTCTATTACCATTGAAACAACGCAATTATTAATTGGACGAGTATTTGATATTGATGATATTATTTTAAATGTTATCGGCGGCTTAATTGGTTATCTTATATTTAAAATAATTTATAAAATTAAATTCTTGAAAAAAGAGTTTATTTATAATATAATTATGATTGTAGTATTAATAGCAATTATACTATATTTGTTAGGGGTGTTTTATGTTTGAAATAATAAATGAAGTAAATGAAGAAGTTAATGAATTAGATAAAATTAATGATTTTTTAAATTTTGTAGTTAAAAAAGAACATTTAGAAAATTGTTTATTTAATATCATTATTGTGGATAACGATTATATTCATAAATTAAATAAAGAATATCGCGGAATCGATAGACCAACTGATGTTATAAGTTTTGCTTTAGAAGATGAAGAGAATAATGTCAAATTGGATTTTAGAGTTTTAGGTGATATATATATATCTTTAGATAAGGCTTATGAACAAGCTAAATCATATAACCATTCTTTTTTAAGAGAATTATCTTTTTTGACGATTCACGGTTTATTACATTTATTAGGATATGATCATATGGATAAAGAAGAAGAAGAAATTATGTTTAAAAAACAGGAAGATTTATTAAATGAATTCGGTATTACGAGGTGAGGTATGAAAAGTGGTTTTGTAAGTTTAATCGGTAGACCAAATGTTGGTAAAAGTACATTGTTAAATAGTATTATTGGCAAAAAGGTAGCAATCACATCTGATAAACCACAGACAACGCGAAATATTATCGAAGGAATTTATAATGATAATGATACACAAATAGTATTTGTCGATACGCCTGGTATTCATAAACCTAAATATAAATTAGGTAAATACTTAAACAAACAAGCTTATTATAGTATTGATGATGTTGATGTTGTTGTATTTTTAGTTGATGCTAAAGAAGAATTAGGTAAAGGAGATTTATATATAATTGAAAAATTGAAAGAATTAAATAAACCAGTTATATTAGTATTAAATAAAATAGATAAAATAAAAAAAGAAACTATTTTATTAAAAATTGCTGAATACAAAGATTTATATCATTTTAAAGAAATAATTCCTTTATCAGCATTAAAAAAAGAAAATATTAAAACATTGTTAGAAGTATTAAGTAAATATTTACCTGATAATGTTAAGTATTTTGATGATGATACATATACTAATAAGAGATTAGAATTTTTAATATCCGAAATAGTAAGAGAAAAAGTTTTTAATTTAACTAACGAAGAAGTTCCACATTCTACTACTTGTATTGTTGAGCAAATAAAAAAAGAAAAAAATAATTATAGTATCAATGTTGCTATAATAGTTGATCGTGATTCACTTAAAAAAATTATAATTGGTAAACAAGGATCTATGATTAAACAAATTGGTATTGAAGCAAGAAAAGACTTAGAAGAATTATTGGAAACTAAAGTGTATTTAGAGTTGTTTGTTAAAACGATTAAAAATTGGCGTGATAAAGAAAAATATCTACAAGAATTTGGATTTAAAGATTTTTTAGAATAATTGAATAAAATTTAAATTAGATAAACACAATATTAATGGAGATGATAAAAATGAAAAAAGAAATATTGTGGCAACTATTTAAAAAGACGGGGAAAATTGAATATTATATAAAATATAAAAAAGCAGGTGATTAATTTGGAAGTAGTTGTAGGTGGTATATATAGGCATTTTAAGAATATTAAAGTTGAAGTAATAGCTATCGCTAAACATTCAGAAACATTAGAAAAAATGGTTGTTTATAGACATTTAGATACACAAGAATATTGGGTAAGACCATACGATGAATTTGTATCTAAAGTTGATAAAAATAAGTATCCTGATGTTTTACAAGAATATCGTTTTGAGTTGATCAAAAATGATTGAAGTTGAAGGAATTATTTTAAGTACACAAGATTATGGTGAAACAAGTAAAATATTAAATGTTATAACTAAAGAATATGGCATAATCGGTATTATTGCTAAAGGATGCAAAAGTTTAAAAAGCAATTTACGAAGTACAACTGATAAATTGACATATGGTAAATTTTATATTTATTATAAAAAAGATAAATTGTCAACTTTAGCTAATGTTGATATAATCGATAATTTTAAAAATATTAAAAAGGATATATCTAAAATAAGTTATGCTACATATTTATTAGAATTAACAGGACAAGTTATCAAACATAGTATGAAATATGAAGTATTCGATTTATTAATAAATGGATTAATAAAAATAAATGAAGGATATGATTCATTAGTTATTATGAACATTTTAGAACTTAAATATTTAGATTATTTAGGTGTTATGCCAATATTAGATAGATGTTGTAAGTGTGGTAGTACTTTAATTAAAACATTATCTAACGATGGGTATATTTGTAGTAAATGTTATACTAATGAAAGAATAGTATCAGAAAAAACAATTAAA
>CALVSP010000042.1 GCA_944359065.1 uncultured Bacilli bacterium | reverse complement strand
ATTACTATCTTTATCTACTACACGATATTTTCTTCCTGCAAACAATACATATTCGCCACTTGTTGCTTTTTCATTTAATTTTCCTGTTATCTCCACATTTTTATCTTCGTTTAAAATATATGGTCCTGTTTGGCTGCTCCAAGTTGCTCCTAGAGTACCATTACCTCCGGTAATGGTGACATTAGAGTTGACATTTATAACTGCACGAAGCCCATTCGCGAAGGACACAGCATAGCTGTAGTCGGCACCACCACTGCCGTTCACGCTCCAAGCGTTAGAACTACTATATGGTGTCATTGTCCCTTGCAATTGTCCTATATTTAAATAAGAAATCCATCCACCTGCAAGATTATATTCATCTAGTGTTATTAATCCTACTTTTGATTTTTCTGTTGATAAATTATTTGAACAAGTTGTTCTTGCACTATATTTATCAGTAGTAGTTTCACTACACCAAGTTTCTTCTTTTATAATATTATTTCCTTTTAATCTTGAATAAAAATAATTATTTAACCAATCTTTCGCATAACTTTCATCCCAATTTTGAGCAGTATTACTTGCTCCCCAAGGTATCGATGTTACATTTTCATCGGTTATTAATCTTATCGTTCCATCGGCATTGATTCCCATTACTCGCCATAAAAATCCTGAATACCATAGTGAATTATTCTTTGCCTCTAATCCAAATAACTCTTCTGATGTCATACTAAATACCATTTCAAATGCAGTATCAAAACCTGCACTTGTTAAAGCATCTTCTGTTAAACCTCTATCTGTAAATGCCCAATTTTCAAAATTTTCAGGTATAAAATTTTCATTGCTATCAAAAAACGTTTGTATTATTGTATCATAATCCATACCCGTTTGATTCATCATTGAAAAAAACAAATCTTTTCCAGATTGACTACTACCTCTTAAATAACATCCTCCCATATAACTATAATTATTAGAAGTTGATGTTATACATCCATTACCATTTGTTGCTAAATAAGGGAAATTTGATAATACCACTTCTCCTATCGATCCAGTATGTACTATTTCAATTGTTCCTCCACTACCAGTAAATGCAGACACAAATTCAGCATCACCACAATCATAGTGTTTACCATCTGCATAACAATATTTCTTTTCACTATTATTTACAGTACACTTGTACAAAATTGTTTGATGTTCTTCATTATACAATACTTTTTCACAACTAACTTCGCCACCACTAGTTTCAACATTATTTAAAAACTCTGAATCAATAACTGGTTTTGCTCCACCTAAAGAATCATTAAAATATTTATTTTTAACTGCTTCAGCATATCCCTCTACACTTCTTAAATTCGCACTTTCTTTTGATTCTTCAATAACATTTAATATTATTGGCGTTGCTATTATTGCCACTATAGCTAAAACAACAATAACAGCTAATAATTCAATAAGCGTAAAACCTTTCTTCATTTAAACCACTCCTCTACTATATAAATTATAACCTATTTTTTTGTTTTAAACAATATTTTTTTAAATAATTTGTAAAGTTCAACTATTATTAAAGGTACTAATGATAGTAATATTATAATAGTCCATTCAAAACTATTAGGTTGTTGTAATGATAAAAATAAAGCAATTGGCTTAATATATACTAATAATAACAATATAACAATTGAAATAAACATTGCTAAATATAAATACCAATTACGAGCATGTTTTTTAGAAAAGAATGATATATCTGGTGAGTGTTGGTTCAAAGAATGAATTATTTGCGATAAAGATAATGTTATAAATGCCATTGTAACTCCTTCATTAGGACTATCTAAATAGCCAATATAATAAGCAATTAAAGTAATTATAGATATTATAATACCATGAAATATTACTCTAAATATTAATCCTTTTTCAAATAAAGTTCCTGATTTTATAGGCTTTTTAGTCATAATATCACTAGAAGCAGGATCGACTCCTAAGCCTAAAGCTGGTATTGTATCTGTTACTAAATTAATTATTAATATATGGACTGCTAAAATAGGTGTTCCAATATTTGCTAACATAGCAATAAATATAACTAATACTTCAGATATATTACCTGCTAATAAATACTGAATAACTTTTTGAATATTAGAATAAATTCTTCTTCCTTCTTTAATAGCAGATTCAATAGTAGCAAAATTATCATCTAATAAAATCATATCTGCCGATTCACGAGCAACATCAGTACCATTTTTCCCCATTGCAATACCGATAGAAGCTGATTTTAAAGCAGGAGCATCATTTACACCATCACCTGTCATTGCTACAATATTATTATTTCTTTTAATAGAATTAACTATTCTTAGTTTATCGTTAGGTGAAATACGAGCAAAAACAGAAGTTTTAAGCACCACTTTATCTAATTCTTCATCAGACATTTTTTCTAAATCTGAACCACTTAAAGCTAAATCACCTTCTTGATAGATATTTAGTTGTTTAGTTATAGCTAAAGCTGTTTCAACATGATCTCCTGTTATCATAATTACTTTAATACCAGCTTTATGACAAGTTTCAATAGCTTTTTTAACCTCTACACGAGGTGGATCTATCATACAAACGATACCAATGAAAATTAAATCACTTTCTAAGTCTTCATCTAAATTATTAACCTTTTTATAAGCAAACGCTAAAACACGCATTGCTCTTTTAGATGCAGATTCACATAATTCATATATTTTATCTATTTCTTCATAAGTTATATTTTTTATTTTATCATCAACTAATATTTTATTACATAAAGGTAAAACAGTATCAACAGCTCCTTTAGTATAAGCAGTAGTTCCATCTATTTTATTAACTGTCGTCATTCTTTTTCTAACTGAATCAAATGGTAGTTCAATCAATCTTTCAAATGATACTAAACAATCATTTTTTTTAGCAAATTCTAATAAAGCAATTTCAGTTGGATCTCCTATATCTAATGTAGCATTATTACATAAAGAACAAGCATATAATAATTCTTTATTATCAACTTTACCTGTATTAACCTTATTATCCATAAAATCATCATATAAAGCAAATTCTTTAACAGTCATTTTGTTTTGCGTCAAAGTACCTGTTTTATCTGAACATATAACAGTGGTACTGCCTAATGTTTCAACAGCTGGTAATTTTCTTATTAAAGCATTTTTTTTAACCATTCTTTGAACACCTAAAGCCATAACAATAGTAGCAGTAGCAGGTAATCCTTCTGGTATTACTGAGATAGCTAAAGAAATAGAAATCATTAATATAGTTACTACATCTTTACCATATAATAATCCAATTATAAAAACAATTATACTGATAATAATTCCTACTAAACTTAATATTTTACCTATTTTATTTAGTTTTTGCTTTAATGGCGTATCTAATTCATCAGCATTTTCTAACATATTGGCTATTTTGCCTACTTCTGTATTCATTCCCGTTGCGACAACTATACCTTTACCAGATCCATAAGTTACGATAGTAGAAGAATAGGCCATATTAACTCTATCTCCTAACAATGTATCTTTATCTAAGACTTTATTTTCGTCTTTATAAACAGGAACAGACTCACCAGTTAAACTTGCTTCAGCAATTTGTAAACGAGATGTTTCTAATAATCTTAAATCTGCTGGAACTATATCGCCATCTTCAATTAATACAATATCATCAACAACTAATTCTCGAGCAGGTATTATTTTTTTAATGCCATCTCTTATTACTTTTACATTAGGAGCACTCATACTTTTTAAAGCGGCAATTGCATTTTCGGCTTTTACTTCTTGAATGATACTTATAATAGCGTTTATAATAACGATAACAAATATAACTACTGTTTCTGCCACTTCTCCTAGAGCAAAAGATATAATAGCTGCAATAATTAAAATAATAATCATTGCATCTGTTAATTGTTCTAAAAGCATTTTTAAAATTGTTTTTTTCTTTTTTTGATTTAATTCATTATAACCATATTTTTTTAATTTTTCTAAAACCTCTTCATTTGTTAGACCTTTTTTATTGAATTCTTTTTTATCTTTTGTATGCATACCCTCACCTATATTTAAATTATATCATACTTTTTATAAAAAAATAAAAACATATTTTTAAATATATGTTATTTTAATAATTTATTGTTTAATGATTAACCTTGCAGAATATATTTAAATAATCAATTATTTTAATTGATTAAACCAAATTGTTAATATTAGTTATTATATATTTACTATTTTCACATCAATTAACTAAATTAATTTAAAACAAAAATCGAACTAACTATATAGTTCGACTAATTTTTCTATGGTGCCGAAAGACAGAATTGAACTGTCCGCTGATCCTTACCAAGGACCTGTTTTACCACTAAACTATATCGGCATAATGAAATTATATCACAATTTCATTATCTTTGGAATATAATAATCCTAATATTATAAAAAAGTATGGCGCTACATCAATAACACTTATATTACCAAAAGCTTGAATTGAATATCCAATAAAAGATATAAATAAAGCAATATAAAAATTATCTTTAAATTTAAATCCTTTAACAAAAATAATTAAACATAACGAACAATAAGTAATTAAAGCAAATATGCCATTAGTTATTAACATTTGATAATATACATTATGAGCTTTATCATAGATTAGTCCTTTATCTTGCGGATAAACTACTCTTAAATTATCTAAACCACAGCCAAACAAATAATATTTTTTAGCAATAGGTATTAAATTTTTCCATAATCTTATTCTACTACTACCATAATTATATTCTTCATTTTTAGTAGCAATACTATTAATTGTATCCGTAATTTCATATTTAATATTATATCTACGATTATTTTCTTTAATTGATTCATATCTTAAATTTAAAAAATAATCATTTACAAAAAACAATGCAACAAAAATAATAATTATTTTTAATAAATTAATTTTATTAATACCTTTAAAAAATAAAACAAATAAAATTCCTAAAACAAAACCAATAAAAGGTGCAGTTGAACTAGATAAATATAATCCTAAAACATAAATAATCGACAAAATTAAATACTTATTTTTTTTATTAAGTAAATATAATGTAGTACTAATTAATACAAGTAAAACCATATAACTACCAAAGAAATTAGGATTACCGCATAACCCCATCGCCATATACGATTTAGAAAAATGTTTAATAAAACTAAAATCTGTATATACTTGTAAGAAAGCATAAACAACTTGAAATACACCTAATACAAAAAACAAATTAATTATTTTTTCTTTATATTTTTTATCACTAATATTTTTAACATTTAAAAACACAAAATAATAATTCAATATCGTTAATAATCCTTCATTACGATTAGTTTCGCCAAATATTGATATATTTATATCTTGAGCTAAAACAGTAGATATCAAAGCTAATATAATTAAAATATAAATAATAATATCGACATAAGTTATTTTTTTATAATTTATTACATACAAAATAATAAAAATAGGTAAACTTAACCATAGAACATAAACGTGGTTAAAATCGTAAGAGTCTAAAATAACATTATTTAAAAATAAAATATACGAAACAAATTTAAATAGTGGTATACATATCATAAATAACATAATAAAACGATATGTCATTTTATCTAATAACTTCATCTTAAAACACCATATTAATTATATAATAAAAAAATTGTCTAAGCAATATTATAAATGACAATTTTTTTCTAAACATTTCTCTTCTTTATTTTCAACTTCGATAGTTGAATGCGATATATTAAATTTTAATAATTCTTTTTTAATATATTTTTTTATTTTTTCTGGATTATTACTTACAACGTGTAAAGTAGCATAATTGTTATAACCATCGATACTCCATACATGAATATGATGAATTTCTATAATATCTATATTTTTTTCTAAATGTTTTTTTATTTTATCAATATCGATATCTTTAGGCACTTTTATCAAAAATAAATCAATTACTTTAGATAAATTATGTAAAGCATGAAATAAAATATAAATAGCTATAAATATACTCATTAATGAATCAATATAAACTATATCGAATAATTTTATTAATAATGAACCTATTAAAACAACTATCCAACCAAATACATCTTCTAACATATGTAAATTAACTGATTTTTGATTTAACGAATCCCCTTCTCTAGTCATATAAGCTGCTAAAAAATTAAAGACAATTCCAAAAATAGATAAAATAAGCATTCCATCATAATTTAATGACACAGGATTAAATAAGCGAATTAAAGCATTTATAATTACAAAAATAGAACCAGTTATTAAAATAACAGTAGTAATTAAAGCTCCTAATATCGAATATCTAATATAACCATAAGTATATTTATTATCTGGTTTTTTCTTACTTTTTTTCTCTAAAAAATATGATATACCGATACTTAAAGCATCGACAAAATCATGAATAGCATCTGATAAAATAGCGATACTATTTGTAAATAATCCGCCGAATAATTCAATAATTGAAAAACTAATATTTAAAAAGAAGGCTATAAATATATTTTTTTCCGTTTTCATTTTAAAAATCCCTCAATAATCATTTTTTCAGCTTCTTTTAATGTCAAACCTAAAGTCATTAGTTTAGTTAATTGTTGACCGGCAATTTTACCAATTGCTGCTTCGTGAATTAAATTAGCTGATGCATCTTTAGCATAAATTGTTGGAATTGCCTTAACTTGGGCATTATCTTTAATAATCGCATCACAAGAAATATGGGCAAAAGATTTATTATTGCCAATTACATCTGATGTAAATTCTTGATATGAATTTTCAGTAGCAACTGATCTTGAAGTAACGTGAGCACTCGCATTTTCACCATTCAAATTAACAATAAAATCTGTTTTAGCATATTGTTTTTCTTCAGTATATAATTTTTCATTAATTGTTAAAGTAGCATTTTCTTTTAAATTAGCTTTAGTTATTCTTGTTGTTTTATCGACACCTTTTATTTGAACTGTTTCAATATTTAAAGTAGAACCTTCTTCTAAATATGCTTCAGTAATTGGATTAAATACTTTATTACCACTACCTTCACCATAATGTTTTTCAACATATCTTACTTTAGAATTTTTACCTAAATAAAATCTATGAATGCCATCGTGTTCGGAAGTTTTATGTTTTATATTATGAATACCACAACCTGCTACAATAATTATATTAGCATTCTTTCCAATATGGAAATCATTATAAACAACATCCTTAATTCTTGATTCTGATATAATTACAGGAATATCGATAATACCAAATAAAGTATTTTCTTTAACATAAATATCGATACCTTTAGAATCTTCTTTATTTACAATTTTTATATATTCATTTTCTTTTCTTTTTATTGTTTTACCATTTTCTCTAATATTATAACTATCAGCTTCTTCGATTTTATTATTAATAATTTTATCTAATAGACTACTCACATAACTCACCACCTTTAGGACAAGAAAAGATATCTTTCAAAATACTTTTATCGCCCACTTCTTTTATCATACCATTTTCTAATAAAATAATTTTATCAGCAATATCTAAAATCCTTTCTTGATGAGAAATAATTAAAGTTATTCCTTTGGAATCTTCTTCTAATTGTTTAAATACTTCAATCAAATTATTAAAACTCCATAGGTCAATTCCCGCCTCTGGTTCATCAAATATCGATAAAACTGGTTTGCGAGCTAAAATAGTAGCAAGTTCAATTCTTTTTAACTCCCCACCGGATAATGAACTATTAACCTCTCTATCAATATAATTTAAAGCACATAAACCAACTTTAGATAATATATTACAAGCTTCTACTTTGGTAATGTCTTTTTTGATAGATATCTTTAATAAATCATAAACTGTTATTCCTTTAAAAACTGCTGGTTGTTGGAAAGCAAAACCAATCCTCATATTTGCCCTTTCGGTAATCGTTTTATTAGTTATATCAATATTATCAAACAAAACAGTACCTGAAGTAGGTTTTTCTATCCCCATAATTATTTTAGCTAAAGTAGATTTCCCACTTCCATTAGGACCAGTTATAACATAAAATTTATCATCTAATAATTTTAAATTAATATTTTTTAATATTTCTTGATTATCTTTTGTAAAACAAATATTTTTAAGTTCTAACATATAAATTCCTTTCTATAAATGATTTAATTTTTATATAATTAATTATATATATTATAATATATTTTTCTTTTTTCGACAATCAAAAAAGATTAATTTTATTAATTGACTATGTTAATTTAAATGTTGACTATTAAGTAATTTAAAAAATAACTTATCAAAAGTTATTAAAAATTTATAAAATATTATTCAATAAAAATGGCGTCCCCGATTGGAATCGAACCAACGACCTACAGCTTAGGAGAGAAGAGTTTTAAATTTCAAAATCAATCCGTTTTTTTCAAAACCCTTGTTTTTTCTAACAAAACCGCGATATTTTTAAAATTTAATTTTCAATACAAAGTGTAGATTTTAAATAATTTTAAATATAACTATTTAATTGTTGCGACAAAATCGCGACATCTAACTTTAAAATTCTGTCCTAATTAGTTCTTCGCCTCAAGAACTCCCATTTCTCATCAATATTATAACAATTTTTTTCTATAATAACAACAACTATATAATTCATGGAAGTGGAATTAATATAAATTCATTACCATATTTTTCTTTATAATATTCTAACTTATCCCACACATTATTAAAGTCAATTTCTTCTACATTTATTTTTTTAAATATAGGATATCTATTATCAATATATTTCTGAATTTTAGACAACTTGTTTTCCCTATCCTCATCAGCATTATTAACTGCATATTTGAGTAAATCATCTATTTCTTTTGTAGGAGCAAAATTAATTCCTGTATATAAAGAAAGCATTTGATTAAAAGTAGTTTTAACTTCTCCCTTTACATTATAATATTTATCAAATACAGAAATTGCATCTAGTGTTTTATCTTCATTTGAATGTGTATAGATAAAAGTAGTAGATAGTTGTGAATGTCCCATTAACTTTTGAACATCAGCTGGAGATAAGTTTGGATTTTCATTCATTTGCATAGTACAATAACTATGTCTTAATCCATGTAACGATACATTTCTTATTTCTGGATGTCTTTTTCTAAAATCTAACCATTTACTAGAAACAGAATCAGGGAACATTATTCCCCCATATTTGCTTAAAAACAGATTTTTCGGTGGATTATAATTATCAAATTTTCTTTTAAACCTTTGAATAATCCTATCTCTTAACTTAAAATATTCTCTAATAATTTCTGTGCAAAATAATGGTATTGGGACATTTCTAACACTATTTTTTGTTTTAGTATCTTTTTCAACTATTTTTTGTTTTTCCTTATCCCAAACGAATGCTCGTTTTACTGAAATTGAATTGTTTATAAAATCAATGTCATCAATGTGTAAGCCAAGTATTTCTCCTCTTCTTAACCCTGTGCATATTGAAATTGTAAACATAGTTTCAATTAATAACCCTTCTTCTTTCAATAAATCTAATATTTTCATCAATTCTTCTCGATTGTAGGACTGCTTTTCTTTTTTAGAAACCTCAGGTGTCTTTACTTTTAACACAGGATTAGTTTCAATATAGTCCCAAGCAACTGCTTTATTAAGAATCTTCCTCAAAAGTCTATATACCCCATTAACAGTTGTTTCAGATAATTTTTTTACACTACCATCTTTTTCTTTTCTTTCTTTATCTCTATCTTTTAAATTGTTAATAATTTTTTGAATTACTAATACATCAATTTTATTTAAAGGATAATTAGCAATCTCTGGCAATATATATGTTCTTAATGAACTCTTACCACTTGCAACAGTTGTAGGACTTAACTCCACTTCTACATATTCTTTATAATAAATTCTTACAAAATCAATAAATCTAATATTCCCTTTATCACTTTTCCCATTTTTTAATTTTAGCTCTGCTAATCTCTTATCCCTTTCCTTTTTAGCCTGTGCTAAAGTCCCTTCAAATACTTTTGAATAGTATTCTCCCTTTTGACCATTTGAGCCACCCTTTCTAATAAATATCCTATATTTTTTCCCTTTTTCAATCTCATATAAGTATTTATCTACTTTTTTAGTATCTTTCCCTGATATTGTTGCCCGTGGTTTTGTTGGATTAGTTTTAGTTTGCTTTTTTTCCTTTGCATCAAATTCAGCAAAGAAATAAGTTTTCTTCTTTTCAGTTTCTAAACATAATCCATTTTCTTTTAATTTATTATCTCTTAAATTTCTAGCCTCATCTAAACTACCATTAATATATTGATCAAAACTAATTCGAATATTACGTGTCTTATCTACTTTTAAAAACTTTACCCTATATCTGTTTTCAGAAACATAATAAATATATTTATCTACTTTTTCTTGCATTTTTCCACCCTCCATTAAATTTCATATTTATTTTTTTCATTATTCATAAAAAAACTCCCTCCTTTTGACCAAAGAGAGAAAAAAATCTTTTCAAATTAATATTTTTGTGTATAATATTAAGTGTGTTGGATTTATTAATCTCCTTGGTCGGAAATTATAATAAACCAACACATTTTATTTTGCAATATTTTTTTGCCAGAAAATAAAGACTTTTCGTTAGAAATTTGGTACAATTAGATATATGAAATGCTATTCATATTTAGGAGATGATATTTATGGAAAAATTAAATCTAGATACTTTAGAAGAAACATTGTTTGTTCCAATGAGAGGAAGAGTCTTTTGCAGTAGAACTTTTCCAGATACTTTTAAAGATGAAAAAACATTGGAAATAGCAAAAGAGTTACCAGAAGAATATATGAATTTAGAAAGAGAAACAGAATATACTTTAATGGCTAGTGCTATTAGAAGTAAAAATATGGATATTTATATCAAAAAATTCTTATCAAAGAATCCTAATGGAACAATTATAAATGTTGGATGTGGAATGGAAACAACATTCTATAGAAATGATAATGGTAAATGTATATTTATTGAAATGGATTTAGAAGAAGTAACATCAATGAGAGAAAAAGTTTTTGGCAAGAATAAAAGAGATATTATACTAACTAAATCATTACTTGATTATAGTTGGATTGAAGATGTTAAAAAAATAGCAAAAGGTCCATATTTAATAATTGCAAGTGGAGTGTTCTATTATTTTCCTAAAGATCAAATAATAGATTTTTTAAGAAAAGTAAAATTATTAGGTAATGTAGAAATATTATTTGATACTGTTTCTAAAAGTGGAATGAAGAGAACAAAAAAATATATGAAACAATTAGGAAAAGAAGATGCAACAATGTATTTCTATGTAGAAAAAGGAAAAGAATTAATTAATGAAATTGGAAATAATTGCAAATTAATTGATGAACATGATTTTTATGATTTTACCGAAAATAAAAGTAAATTTAAATTTAAAACAAAACTATATATGGTTATTTCAGATAAACTTCATATGGTTAAAATGATACAATTAAAATATGGAGATGAATAATATGAATATATTATTGGGATTATTGATACCTTTTGTTGGAACCACATTAGGAGCTGCAATGGTATTCCTAATGAAAAACAAATTAAATAAAAAGGTCGAAAAAGTATTATTAGGTTTTGCTTCTGGTGTTATGGTAGCTGCTTCCGTCTGGTCATTACTTATTCCATCAATTGATATGGCAAAAGAGCAAAATATAATAGCTTGGTTACCAGCAACCGTGGGATTCATTTTAGGAATTGTATTCTTATTAATATTAGATAATATAATTCCCCATTTACATATTAAAAGCAAAGAACCAGAAGGATTAAAATCTAAATTAGGAAAATCTGCAATGATGGTATTAGCTGTAACACTTCATAACATTCCAGAAGGTATGGCTGTTGGAGTTGCTTTAGCTGGAGCAATTAGTGGTAATAGTACGATTACCATGATGGGAGCAATTGCTTTATCAATAGGAATTGCAATTCAAAACTTCCCAGAGGGTGCGATTATATCAATGCCATTAAAAGAAGAAGGAAATACTAAAAGTAAGTCATTTATATATGGTACATTATCAGGTATAGTTGAACCTATATTTGGAGGACTTACTATTTTACTAACTTCATTAGTAGTTCCAATTTTACCTTATTTATTATCATTTGCAGCAGGAGCTATGATATATGTAGTTGTAGAAGAATTAATACCAGAATCACAGGTTGGCAAACATTCAAATTTGGGAACGATAGGATTTGCGTGCGGGTTTATCTTAATGATGATCTTGGATGTAGCATTAGGTTAAAATAGATCGGAAGATTAAGATATTGTGATTAATGAGATAGTTGAAAAACCTATCTTTTTATTTTTTTGTTTTATTATAAGAAACGCGAAAGGAAATATGCTATTGCATTATGCTATTGCATTATAAAAACTTAAATAAAAAACAAGTTTTTTCACAAAAGTCATAAAAAGGCAATAAAGCCCCT
>CALVSP010000041.1 GCA_944359065.1 uncultured Bacilli bacterium | reverse complement strand
TGCATACTTTGTAAAAATAAGTATTAAAAAAGTAGCATATTCATTTTGAATATGCCACTTTGTCAACAATCTGAAATGTAGATTTTAAAATTCTACATTTTTTATTAATTATTTAATTAAACTTTTTGGGCATTCTGGTTCATCTAAAATTACTATCATACAAGCTTGACTACCCATAGAAGCTACAAATGATCCAACTGCTGCTAATAAAGAAGCTACAAAAGCCATAATTCACTACCTCCTTTTTATTCTTTATATTCAAATACATATGTATTTAAATATTATTATTAGCTAAATAAGTTAAATAATTATTATAGGGCAAATTAAATAACTTATATATTGTAGGTGCTATCATAAAACATTGAACTAATAATGCATATATGAAGCAATTGCTTAAAAAATTGTTATTAACTAAAATAGAACAATATATAAATATTATTGCTATAAAAGTAGAACAATATTTATAAAATAATCTTCGCTTTGAATTTACAATAGGTCTTTTGCGTGTGTCAGCAGGAGCATTTTTATATATGAATAAAACCAAAATTAATCCAAAAATGACTTTAATACTATTTGAAATTGTTATATATTTACATATGATAGGAAATCCTATAAATATTATTGTTGAAGATAATAGGCAAATCCAACTTTTAGTTGCATGTAAACCAAACGAAGGCATTCTGATAATATTATATATAATCAGGAATATAACAACTTCTGTAATTATATTTAAAAAATAGGCAAGAAATAAAATAATTATCAATTTTGTAATAGTTAAGTAAATTCCTTCTAAACCATATTTTATAATCGCTAATTGTTCTTCATCATAATTTCCGTTTTTTTTAATTAAATCCATTGTATAATTCATTACTACTTTTTTCACACTAACAACCTCGAGTATGAGAATAACACATAAAGCAAACATAATATGTGAAAAAAACTTTAATGAGTGATTTTTATGATTAAAATCAATTAGGAAAATAATATTTTTTTTATTATAAAGTATTTGAGCAAAAAAAAAGTTAAATTAAGCAAATAGTAAATGGAAAAATTGTAATTAATGTTAATATAAAAAATATCTGTATAGAAAGGAGTAATTAAAATGCAAGGAAAAGTAAAATGGTTTAATGACGAAAAAGGATTTGGATTTATTGAGTATAAAGAAGGGATAGATATATTTGTTCATTATTCTTCAATAATTGAAAAAGGGCATAAAACATTAAATGAAGGCGATATTGTTAGTTACGATATTGTGGAAACAGATAAAGGATATCAAGCTAAAAATGTTTCTGTTTTAAAAAAATGTATTACCAATTAAAACATGTGAAATATGTTTTTTTTTACTAAGATTGTCGAATTTTGTCGATTCAAATTTCTTGCATTTCGTGTATATACATTTTATAATTAAGTTGTAAGTAATTTACTAGAAGGGAGATTTAAGTTATGAAAGGAAAAGTAAAATGGTTCAATAATGAAAAAGGATTTGGATTTATTGAATATAAAGAAAATGAAGATATATTTGTTCATTACTCTTCAATATTAACTCCAGGTTATAAAACATTAGTAGAAGGACAATATGTTGAATTTGAATTAGTACAGACAGATAAAGGGCTTCAAGCAAAAAATGTAGTAGAAATTAAAACCGCGTTAGTATAAGCGTTTTTTTTTAGAATAATATTATATAGGAGGTATTTAAAATGTATAATATATATGAAGTGAAACAAAATGAAACGCTAGATGATATTGCTAATAAATTAAACACAACAAAAGAAAATTTATTAGAAATAAATGGTAATTTAAGAGATATAAAGCAAGGTCAATTAATAATTGTCCCAACGCAAATTAATTATAAAGTTTATGTAGTAAAACAAGGGGATACACTATATAGTATTGCAAAAAAATATGGTATAGATGTTGATAGTTTGACTTTATTTAATGGTTTAAAAGAAAACGAATTTTTATATCCTAATCAACAATTAATGATTCCAAATAATGACATATATGTAACAGAAGAAAACGAAAATTTATTAGACATTATTAAAAAGTTAAATATGAATTTAGATGAATTTATTAATATGAATAATAAGTTATATTTACAAAAAGACCAAATTTTATATTACAAAAAAGATTAAAAGTCTTTTTTTTTATTAATAAATATTGTATAATTAAAAAGGTGATGTTTATGAAGAAAATATTAATTTATTTAATTGCTATATTATTAGTAGGATGTGGAGGCTCAAAATACACGGAAATAAGTTATGAACAATTGAAAGAAAAATTAGATAATAAAGAGACATTTGTTTTGCTGTTAGGCTCAGATACTTGTTCAGCATGTGCTAATTATGAAACTACGATGAAAAAAGTAATGAAAGATACTAAAATAGAGATATTTTACGTAAATTTACATACTTTATCTGAAGAGGATTATAATAAGGTTTATAGCAAATATGTTGTTACATCAACACCAACTACAATATTTATTAAAGATGGTGAAGAAACAACTACTTATAATAGAATCGTTGGCTCAGCAGATTATAAAACAGTAATTGATAAATTAAAAACATTAGGATATATAGGTGATTAATATGTATAGTGTTATTGACACATATGGTGATGATTTAACTAAAAAAGAATATATTACAAATCCAGCTATTGCTCGTGAAGAAGAAATAAAAAGGTCTATTGTAATTTTGCTTACTCCTGAAAAGTCCGCTTTATTAGTAGGTAAACCTGGTATTGGTAAAACTGCGATTGTTGAAGGGATTTCATATTTAATTCAGCGAAATGAAGTGCCTGATGCTTTAAAAGGATATAGAATTGTTCGTTTAAATTCAACTTCTTTATTAGGTACAATGACGATTGATGGAAGAGAAGTTTTAGTTGCTAACCAATTAGTTCAAGAATTGAAAACAGTTGATAAAACAATACTATTTATTGATGAAATACATATGCTTATAGGTAGCAAAGAAGATGGACCAATGGATTTGGCTAATATTTTAAAGGCTGGACTAGATAGAGGGGACATTAAAGTAATTGGTGCAACTACAACAGTAGAGTATGAAACCTATATTTTAAGAGATAGAGCATTTTTAAGAAGATTTGAAAAAGTTGATGTACTAGAGCCTGATGAAGCAACTACTGTAAAAATTTTAATGGGGACTATTCCTAAAATGGAAAAACAAACAGGCGTTAAAGTAAAATATAATTCATATGTTACTGAATTGTTAGTAAAAGCAATTGTTAGCGCTACAAGTGAATTTAAAAGAGTTTATGGTATAGCTGCAATGTATCCAGATGTAGCTTTATCTGTTTTATCGCAAGCCTTTTCCACAGCATTATACAATAATAAAAAAGAAGCTGATGTGTCTGATTTTTATATGGCGATAAAATCTAGTAGAAAAATTTATCCTGATAGTATAATAAAAGAATTGGAGCAATTTAGGGAAACTTTCAAGGATTTATGTAAACAAGAAAATGTTGTGTTACCAATTGTAAAATTAGATGACTTGGAAAAGGAACAGACAGAGTTATGATAAATATAGTTTTGTACGAACCAGAAATACCACAAAATACTGGTAACATAATGCGTACATGCGTTGCGACTAATTCAAAATTACATTTAATTGAACCATTAGGATTTAAATTAGATGATAAAACTATTAAAAGATGTGGCGTAAATTATATAAATAATTGTGATTATAAAGTTTATCCGAATTTTGAAGAATTTAAAAAACAAAATAAAGGAACTTATTATTATTTCACTAGATATGGAAAGAAACCTCATACTGATTTTGAATTTAAAGATGAAAATATATATTTGATTTTTGGTAAGGAAAGTACAGGAATACCAAAAGAAATTTTACAAAAAGATTTAGAACATTGTATGAGATTTCCAATGACCGATAAAGTTAGAGCACTAAATTTATCAAATTGTGTTGCAATTGCTGTCTATGAAGTGTTAAGACAAAATGATTATTTTGATTTGTTAAGAACGGAACCATTTAAAGGTGAAGATTATTTAGAAAAAAGTATTGAAAATAATTAAAAAAAATGATATTATTTAATAAAAGAATAAGGAGGAAAAATATGAATTTTATAACAGATAATTATATTTGGTTTATTGTGATTGGAATAATAGTACTAATGGCAGTTATAGGGTATATTGCTGATAAAACTGATTTTGGGCGAAAAATTAAAGCTGAGGAAAACGAAGAGAAACCTAAAAAAACAAAAAAACTCAAAGAAGAAAAAAAGGAAACAAAAATAAAAGTTGAACCAAAAGGAATTAATGAATTAAGCCAAAAATTAACTAAAGAAGTACCGAAAGAAACTGTTGAAAAAAACAATAATTTGCAAAATACTTCTTCAGTCAGTCAACCTGTAAATAATGAAAATATTGATCAGTCTTTATTTGAACCATTAACTGATAAAAAATCAGTAGAACCAATACAAGAAAAGATTGATGATAATGATACAGAATTAAAAAGTGTTGAACCAGCAAAATTGGAAAATTCTAGTTCTGAACCTTCTTCACAAACTGTTGCTGAAGATGAGGATATTTGGAAATTTTAAAAACCTAGTTTATCTAGGCTTTTTTTGCATAATCTTTAAAATTTCATCAAAACTATCATCGTTAGCTATAATATTTTTATGAGTTTTTCCACATTTTTGACATCTGTAAATAATTTTGTAAGAATTTTTAAATTTTTCAATATCGATAGGTTCTAATAATCCACAGCATTTATTTTTTCTATCTCCTGGTAAAATATCAACATGTTTAGAATAAAGGCAGTTTGGACAGTGATCTCGAGCTGTATAATTTAACTTGGCTACTTTTTTACCGCAATTTTCACAAATAAATTGTTCATCAATCATATTAAATCTTTTCATATACCACCATTTATATTTTACCTTAATTTTAAATAAAGTCAAATAAGAATTGCTTAATTATTTTTTACATACAATTTAGTAGGTGAAATAATGACTCGATTTTTCTTTTTTTTGGTAGGATTTGGTTTGACATTAATTGGATTTATTTATATTATAATTTACTTGAATTTGACGACAATTGGGTATAATTTTTTAGAATATGTTAATTTTATAATAAGAAGACCTGAATGTTTAATTTCAATTGTTGGCCTAATATTAATGTATTTTAGTATTCCTAGGGAGGAAAATGATGAATTACATATACGATATTTTACTAAATTTTAACAATTATGCTTACGATATTTTTGAATGGGAAAAGAATGATAAAATAATACATGTGAGAAAGATTCCTTTAATAAAATTAAAAACTAATGATCTGTTGAATTTTATTAATAAAAATATAGAATTAAATTTAGAATTTTTATATAAATTTTATAAAAAAACAGAATTATTTAATAGAAAAATTATTGATTACGCTTTTTTAGGAACCGATGGAAAAATAGTGGTTGCATTTAAAATTGAAAAAGGAAAAATGAAATATAGTCAATTATTTTTGGATGAAGAAAATGAAGTATTAGATTTTAGTATGAACATAACTTTTACTGACATACATTATAAGATAATTAGTGATAAAAAAAGGGACTATTTAAGTACAAGAAATGAAAAAGTAATGAAAAAATATATTTATGAAGAATTAAAAAAAATAACCGATTTAGAAAAATTAAATTTTTTATATTTAGAGTGTTTCAATAAAAAAAGTAAAAATGTAATTGTCGATATTTATCAAGAATTAAACACTAATTTTGATAATGTATATATAAAATTTTATAAAATATTAAAAATGACTGCAATTAAAAGATAAATAATGGATTTTTTTATCTTTTTTTGTTATAATTATTTAAGTTAAGGAGGTAATTAAAATGGATTATTGTTTTACTATTGATAAATTTTTTGGTCCATTAGATTTATTACTTCACTTAATAAAACAATCCAATATAGATATTTATGACATAAAAATAGAAGAAATTACAAATCAATATTTAGATTATATAAAAAAAATGGAAGATCTAAATTTAAATATAGCAAGTTCTTATTTAGTGATGGCAGCTGAATTAATAGAAATGAAAGCATCAATGTTATTACCTAAACCAGAAATAGAATCTGATGAGTATGAAGAGGATCCAAAAGAGAAATTGATTCAAAGGTTGATAGAATATCAAAATTATAAAGATGTTATATCAAAATTTCATGAATTGGAAATAGAAAGACAACAATATTATACTAAACAAGCAAGTGATATAAGTGAATATGATATTGAAACAAAATTAAATGATGACATTGAATTAACAGATTTACTAAAAGCATTTGAAAAATTTTTACAAAAGAAAGAAGATATGAAACCATTAAATACTAAAATAACTACTAAAGAATATTCAATTACAAAAAGAAGTAAAGAAATAAAAAATATAATTAAAAACAAAAAACAAATTAATTTTAATGATTTATTTGAAATAAGGACAAAGAGTTATATAGTAGTTACATTTTTGTCTATTTTGGTTTTAGCTAAAAATAACGAAATAAAAATAGTTCAAGAAAATAATTTTGAAAATATATTGTTGTGTGAGGTGACATAATGAACTTAGTTTCAGCATTAGAAAGTTTATTATTTGTAGTTGGCGATGAGGGATTAAGCTTAGAAGAGGTAAAAAAAATTTTAGAGATAGATGATGATACATTAACAAAAATTACTGATAAACTAATAGACAATTATCAAAATGAAAATCGAGGTATTGAATTAACTATTTTAAGTAATAGATTAAAATTAATAACCAAAAGAGAAAATAAACAATATTTACAAAAATTAGTTGATTTTAAAGATGATGAACACCTAACTGAATCAGCATTAGAAACATTAGCTATAATAGCTTATAATCAACCAGTAACTAGAATTATGGTTGATGAAATAAGAGGAGTTAGCAGTGCTTATTTAGTTAGAAAACTTGTTTATAAAAATTTAATATGTGAAGTTGGTAGAAGTGAAGCAGCTGGTAGACCGGTTTTATATGGAACAACACCTTTATTTTTAGATTATTTTGGCTTAAAATCTATTAAAGATTTGCCAAATATAGAAATAGCTAAAGATGATAGTGTTAAAGAATTATATAATTCTAAATATGATGAAGATATTTTATAAAAAATATTTAAAAAAATAAGATTGTGTGATATAATCTTATTAATTGCTTGTGTGGCGGAACTGGTAGACGCGCACGACTCAAAATCGTGTGGCCTTTGGTCATGAGGGTTCGATTCCCTCCACAAGCACCAAATTTGTAGAAGTTTATTATAACAATTTTTATAGTATGTATAATTAAATGGGTTAAATATTTCATTTAATTTTTTGTATTATAGATAAAGGAAAAATTTAAATGAATAATTTATACATTTTAACAGTAGATGATTTAATTGTAGAGTATATGATATATAAAGTTAAAAATGGCTACAATCCACATTTTTTCAGCAAATGAATTTATAGAATTTTTAAAATTTTTTAAAAAAAAGATATCAGTTCAAAATTCAATATATGAAAAAGAAAAGCTATTTAAAAGATTTCTTGAAAGAAAAGCAGATGATGATTGGGCTAGAATTGTAAATTGGGTAAAAAAAGAAAAATTAATAATACCTCATATGGATATGATATATAGCAAAAAGATAATGATTATATCATTAAGACTAATTACAAATTAAGCGAATATGATCAAAGTATAATAAATACATATTTTATGCCTAATAAAGAAAAAGTATTGGAAATTAGAAATGTAATTGGTGAATATTTATCTGATAAACCCAAAAGAACAATTGATGAAACAATAGAAGTTGATTTGGAATCATTATTTGTTGCAAAATATATAACTGTAAAAATTATAATTAACATTTGGGATAGTTATATAAATAATCTCATTGATTGCCATAGATGGCCAGAGCAATGTAGAAATATAAATAAATATTTATTTGATATAGATTTAGCTGAAATTATTGGAATTAAATCAATAAAAAAAGATTTATTAAATTTTTATAAAGTAATTTCAAAAAGAATTGCAATTTTATATATGTTTGACAAAAATTTGAAAATTAGTAATTGTAGTGGCGGATATTTAGCCAAATCAAATTATGAAATATTAATTGATGGATTTCAAGAAATGTTTGAGATATCTTTTGGTAATTATAAAAATTCCTTTGACATAGATTTGTCATTATTTAAATTCAAAGAATATATTGAAATTGCTAATGAAAATAACTTTAATGGTATGAATTTAATGATTGAAAAAAAAGTGATATGAACAAATTAGTAAAAATTTTGGATAAAAATATTTAAGCGTTTTTATGATAAAAAAAGTTAAACTTTTAACGATTAGTTTAACTTTTTTATTGGTATAGTAATTATTTTTTTGTTAGGATTTTTCTGATTTTTTTTTTTAAATTTATTATTTTCAAAAAAAAAGTTATCAATAATTTCATCAATTTCTTTTGTGTTTATTTTTAAATTTAAATTATTATTAAATTCATCAACAAATTTTTTAGCTCTTATATATCCATTTGATATGGTTGTATTTTTAGAAAGTAAAATTTCTAATGCTGTTAATTGTAAAATTAAAACTCGTAATTTTTTGTCAATATTATGATTTTTAATACATTCAGTTAATTGAGAAAAATTTAAATGTAACTGGTCATTATCTTTTAGAGTTTGATGCAGTTGTTCTAATGTTATGTTTTTTTCATCTGTAAATTCTGCCAATTCATATGTGTTTATTAATTCGCCAGTTAATGCATCTGCACTTATAGTAATAAATGGCGTTTTGTCTTTCCATGTTGTTATATCATATTTATCAACATCACTTCTGCTTATTGATAAAAAAATGTTAGTACCTAAATTTACAATTTTTCTATCATCAATTTGTATTTCTCTTTTACTCCAATAGTTTGCTCTATATTCGCAGTTTATTAATTTTAATTCTTTAGAATTTAATCTATATAATAATTGTAAAAAATTCATATCTTCATTTAATTTTTTTACGTTTTTGAATTTTTCATCAATCGCTATTTTAGTAACTTCGATTTCTCTTTCAGGATATTTAAATTCATACCAAGAAACTAATTTTTTAATTAATTCTTGCATTTCATCAATATTTATAAAAAGATAATATCCTTCTTTAATTTTTCTTTTTAGCCATTTTAAAAGAAGTTTTTTCTTTTCAAGTATATATTTATTTTCGTAATTCATAATTCCTCCTTATTTATTTACCTATCTAGATATTTTATCACAAAAAAATCAATGTTAATACTTTTTATTAATTTTTTTTAATTAAAATAGTTAAAATTATGATATACTATTTATATAATGGAGGTAGTAAAAATGAATGCATGGAATGGATTTAAAGGTGAAAAATGGAAAAATGAGATTAATGTAGAAGATTTTATATTAAATAATTATACGGAATATACTGGCGATGAATCATTTTTAAAAGGTATATCTAATAAAACTAAAATAGTTTTAAATAAAGTTAATAGATTAACTAGAAAAGAATTAAAAAATGGAATATTAGATGTTGAAACTAAAATAATTTCTGGAATCGATAATTTTAAACCAGGATATATTGACAAAGAAAACGAAATAATTGTAGGATTACAAACTGATAAACCATTAAAAAGAATTGTCAATTTATATGGTGGCATTAGAATGGCTCATAGCTCATTAGATGCATATGGCTATAAGTTAGATGAAACAATAGATAAGCATTTTAAAGAATATAGGAAATCGCATAACGATGGTGTTTTTGATGCATATACAGAAGAAATTAGAAGAGCAAGAAGTGCGGGATTGTTAACTGGTTTACCTGATGCTTATGGTCGAGGAAGGATAATTGGGGATTATCGCAGAATTGCTTTATATGGAATAGATTATTTAATTGAACAAAAGCAAAAAGATTTAAAAGCAATAACTGAGATAAACGAAGAAACAATTAGATTAAGAGAAGAAGTAAGCGAGCAAATAAAAGCATTAAACGAAATAAAAAGTATGGCTTTAAAATATGGCTTTGATATTTCAAAACCTGCTAATAATTCATATGAAGCAACACAATGGCTATATTTTGGTTATTTAGCTGCTATAAAAGAAAATAATGGCGCAGCAATGAGTTTAGGTAGAACATCAACATTTTTAGATATTTATATTGAAAGAGATTTAAAAAATAAAGAAATTGATGAAAAAGATGCTCAAGAAATAATTGACCAATTTGTTATAAAATTAAGAATAGCAAGGCACCTAAGAACTCCTGAATATAATGAATTATTTGCTGGTGATCCTACTTGGGTTACTGAATCAATTGGTGGTATGACATTAGATGGTAGAAGTCTAGTTACTAAAAATAGTTTTAGATATCTACATACTTTAATTAATTTAGGATCTTCACCAGAACCAAATTTAACAGTTTTATGGTCTAATGATTTACCGGAAAATTTTAAAAAATATTGTACTAAGATATCCATTTTAACTGATGCTATTCAATACGAAAACGATGATGTAATGCGACCAATTTATGGTGATGATTATGCAATTGCGTGTTGTGTATCAGCGATGAAAGTTGGAAAGCAAATGCAATTCTTTGGTGCTAGATGTAATTTGGCTAAGTCATTATTGTATGCTATAAATGGTGGTATTGATGAAATTAGTGGTAAATTAGTAGTTGAAGGAATAGATAAAATAACTGATGAAGTATTAGATTATGAAAAAACAAAAACCGCTTATTATAATATGTTAGAAAAGATTGCTAAAACATACGTTGATGCAATGAATATTATCCATTATATGCACGATAAATATGCATATGAAAAGTCACAAATGGCATTACACGATACTTATGTTGAACATTTAATGGCTTTTGGTGTCGCTGGATTATCAGTGGCAACAGATTCTTTATCGGCAATTAAATATGCGAAAGTAAAACCAATTAGAAATGAAAATGGTATAGCGGTTGATTTTGAAATCGAAGGTGATTATCCAAAATATGGTAATGATGATGATAGAGTAGATAGTATTGCTGTAGATATTGTAAAAAAATTTATAAAAGAATTAGAAAAACATCCTTTATATAAAAATGCTAAACATACTTTATCAGTTTTAACGATAACTTCAAATGTTGTGTATGGTAAAAAAACTGGAACTACTCCTGATGGTAGAAAAAAGGGAGAACCTTTTGCTCCTGGAGCTAATCCAATGCATGGAAGAGATAGTAGTGGCGCTCTAGCTTCATTAAATTCAGTAGCAAAAATACCTTACAAAGATGTTTGTCAAGATGGTATTTCTAATACATTTTCAATTATTCCTAATGCTTTAGGTCATAGTGATGAAGAAAGAATTGATAATTTAGTTAGTATATTAGATGGATATTTTAAACAAGGTGCCCATCACTTGAATGTTAATGTTTTAAATAGAGAACAACTAATTGATGCAATGAAACATCCCGATGATTATCCTAATTTAACAATAAGAGTATCTGGATATGCAGTACATTTTAATAGATTAAGTAAAGAACAACAATTAGAAGTTATCAGTAGAACATTCCACGAAGGTGTATAATGGAAGGATATATTAATTCAATAGAAACAATGGGATTAGTTGATGGTCCTGGAATTAGGTATGTTGTATTTATGCAGGGCTGTAAATTAAGATGCTTATTTTGTCATAATCCTGAAACTTGGGAATTACGAAAAGGCTTAAAAATAACATCAGATGAATTATTAAAAAGAATTTTAAAATATAAAAATTATTTTGGAAATGATGGTGGTGTAACATTTTCAGGAGGAGAACCATTGTTACAATCTGATTTTTTAATAGATATTTTAAAAAAATGCCAACAAAATGGCATTCATACCTGCTTAGATACGGCAGGATTTGGTGGTACTAAAAATGAAGAGGTATTGAAATATACTGATTTAGTAATGATGGATATAAAAGCTTTAGAAGATGAAAAATATGAATTTATGACTGGGCAAAAAATAAAGGAATCTTTAGAATTTTTAGAGTTATGTAAAAAAATGAAAAAAAGACTGTGGATAAGACAGGTAATAGTACCACATATAAATGATAACGAAGAATATATAAAAAAATTAAAAAAATTTTTAAGTCAATATAATGTTGAAAAAATAGAATTTTTGCCTTATACTACTATTGGAGTACCAAAATATAAAAAATTAAAACTTAACTATCGTTTAAAAGATACTGAGGCGATGGATAAAGAAAAATGCGATAAATTATACAAATTATATGAAAAACTATAATTTGTTCATTGCCCTATGGCCAAGCGGTAAGGCGGCGGACTCTGACTCCGTAATCATTAGTTCGAATCTAATTAGGGCAGCCAAATTAATGAAAAAGTTTTATCTTTTTTTCTTTTTGTATAATTGTCAATGATGTGAAACAAAAATTTCAATAAAAATTAATTCAATAATTGAGTTAATTTTTTTGTTA
>CALVSP010000040.1 GCA_944359065.1 uncultured Bacilli bacterium | reverse complement strand
CTTAGTCCCGTAGAATACAGAACTAAGTCTCAATTAGTAGCTTAATTAATATGTCCAATATTTTGGGTGCATATCATGTATTATCTAGTGCTTTTTCTTATGATATGAGTATTTGTTTTTCTTCAATGCTACAATATTTTCCTGCCCCAAATGACATAGCCATTGGCATAAAATCTCTAATGTTTAGAGCAAGAATATCGTCTATTTTTCTTTTTTGTATATTAAAGTATATTCTTGCTTCTACAAATCTGTAACTAGTATTACGCATGTATTTTTTGAATACGTCCATATTATCAACATTAACAGTTTTGGAATCACCTTTATCATTGAAATCAGATGCCATTATAGGAACATTTTTTTCATAGAATTTACGAATATCTAATGGAATGAAATTTTTCAGGTGCAATAATGTATCTATTCTAGTGCCTTTTCGCAAACTATTATAGTATTTTGTTACATCTAAAGGTACATAGCAATCAGCTGTTATTTCTAAATTGTTGTTATTCATACAAAAAGCCTTCTTTATAAAAGATTTAATTATATAATAACACTCTTATAATTTACTATGGTTAAAGTTTTGCACATATAGAATAACTTTATTATAAATATATTATATTTTAGCAATATTTTTTTATAGCATCTATTAATGAGTTAGAGTTCCATCCAACTATTGTTTTTTTGTATTCTTGAAGTTTTTTAGGAATTCTTTCTTGCTCGCGAGGCATTTATTATAGGTTTTTTTAAAGTATGAGCTGATTCTAATTTATAATCAATCCATTCACTATGAGCTACATACATACCTGCAATTACAATAATACCACTTGATAATTTTATTGTAGATATGAGTTAATATGGAATATATGGCGGATTTTTAGATTATAATTCAGGATATTTCTCGGAAAGAATAGCTAGTCCTTGTATAATTGGTGCTGACATAGATTCGATTTCTTGCCAATAAGTAGGAATTTGACTTTGTTCAATGACTTTTTTTGTTTTTTTATCAAGAACAGCATATTGTTCCATTCTGTATAACCAAATATCATTATCACTTAGTCGAACATTCATTTTGGCTACTGTATAAAAATCATTAGTATCTATAGCCATATTAAATACTATTGTTTTGGGATCAGGTTCAAGGATGTTATTACGATTAATATCAATATAATATATTGTATTATTACTACTAGCTATATACTCCCATTTAGGAATAATGTCATTATTAATTTCTGCATAAGAAACAGTTGGAAAAAATATAGATAATGCAAAAAAGAATAAAATAAAAAATTTTTTAATCATAGAATCATCTTCATTCATATAAAATTAATATAAATTACCAATTATGATTTGACATACTCCCCATGCCTAAAGGCAGGGGATTCTTGGATACAAACGATACTTGCCTACTAAAATAGCAGGTCTTACTATATCTCTCCAAAGAAGGTTGATGCCCCAACCTTCCATATATTTATAGCAGCATTTCTATCTCTATCTATTATTTGTTGTAGTTTCTAATTTTCCCATACGATATAATAATGAATAAATATCGCTTTGAGATGTTCTAATTTTTTCTGATAAAGTAGCTGTAGTATTTTGTAAAGATTTTATTTGTTGCTGTTGATTATAGATGATACCGCCTAAAATAATAATAAGTATTAAGAATACTATATTAACTTTGTTAGTATTCAAAATATCACTTCCTTATTTATTAAATTTTATTATGTAATTAAGACACTAGATATTTGTTATCTAGTGTCTTTTTAGGTTCATGGACGGCATACTTTGCAAGGAATATAGCCACTATTAAGGGCTTCATCTCGGCTATAGAAGTAAATTTTGTTTTCATCATAAATTCTTTTTGCATATCGGCAATAAGTGTAATGAAACTTGTCTGAGTTTACAGAACCAACATAAGTAGTAGCTAGTGCTGTACTCATTGTCATAAGTAATGTGATTAATACTAATAAGATAAATGCTGTTTGTTTTTTTAGATTTCTAAACATTTTAATTCACCTTCTTTATAAAAATATAGATATAAAAAATTTTAGTGTTTTTTTATCAATAACGAAGTGGAATATTTGATACTGTTATCATATTTTTAATCTGTTCATCATCAAAACCCTTATTTCTTAGTATTTCACTAAAGCTTTCTATTAATATCTCTGAATTGGCAGTTGGGCCTATAATAATCTTTTCTAAAAGAGATTCACCACTAGGATTTATAAAAGAAAATTCTTTTAGATTTATTTTATATATAACTTCAGGGTTTCCTTTTATATTTTCTATAGTACGTTTCAATGTTTTTGACGGAATATATGAAATGTTTTTGTTAAATAAATGAGATAAAATAATACGCCATTCTCGTTCTTCCCAAAAGCCTTTATGTTTTAATGATATAACATATATATACATGATTAAGGCAATATTATTATATATTTGTCCAGTATCTATATTAAGTTCTTTGATACGGTCAATATATTTTTCAATATTTTCTAAGATTTTTATAAAGATTTTTTTAAAATTTTCTTCAGAATAAATCACAGGAATAGTAATAAATAAATTTCCTAGTATGATGGCTTCTTTTTCTAAAAACTTAGGATTTATAACTAAGGCTATTCCAGATGAATTACCATAAGCTCTCCACATAGATAGTCTACCTATATTATCCTCATCAAGTAAATGTTCTGATAAACAAGAAATATAAGTTCTTTTTTCGACATCATTGACAAAATCATAGTAAACTTTTTTTAAAATATCTAAATTATTGCCATTTATTTGAATGGGGAAGTTTTTTAATAGGTTATTTAATTTATCTATAATTTCGGGTTCATTTAGTAAATTTTCTAAGCATTGCTTGCCATATGTTATTTCACTATAATCATTCATGAAAATAGTTTTTCTTAACCAGAGTTCTTCTTTTTCAATAATTTCACGAGCTACAATAGCAGATGTATAGTGAACTAACTTCTTATTACTATTAAGTAATTCACTTATTTTGTCATTTATATCAGAAAAGGTAGTGCGTTCTATTAATTTATTAATTTGCTCGTTTATTAGTAAACCGTCTAAAATTCCCATAAAATATATCTCCTTTATAATATTTTATTATTACTAGCTTTTTGAAGTAGTATCTTGTATAGTTTTATATATTAATAGAATTTACTTTATATATGTTAAATTATCTCTTTTATGAGACGTTAATTGGAACGTCAATTTTTTCTTCAGTGGCAAAAGCTGTATTCAATGATATGATTATAAACAAACAAAATGTAAGCAAAATTTTTTGTAACATAAAATTACTACTAATTATTTGTAAAGAAATAAGCCATTAATATTATTAATGGTATTGCAATAATTGAAAATATTATAATGGCAGGAATAGAGGCAAAAAAAGAAATACCTATTAAATCATAGAAAAAATCATAAATATATTTGGCTAAAAATAAATCTAGCACAAAAGGAGCTAATACTATTATTATTATTATTGGTATTATAATATAACTAGCTAAAGATAAACCTAAATAAGCTGATACTCCTTTTAAAATAGCAAACGTATTGTGTCTAAATGTAATATCGTTTATTAGTTTGTAAACTAATAAACTAACTATTGAAAAAATAATACCTAAAATAAAAAAATTAAAATTAGATGAAGCTAAAAAATGCGATATTTTATCTTTAAGTGTCGGCTCAGGTAATGTTTCATCTTTAAGTATCGGTTTAGGTAGCATTTCTTTAGAAACAGTGTTTTGAAATTTATTGTTATTGTCTTTAGTATATGTAGATTTATCTTCATCAAAGTTGTTTTTTTGTAGTTGTTCATTTGGCTGATTAGGAACAGTACTATTTATTTGAGGTGGCTCATAATCTTGTAAAAGTTGTTCCATATCTAGTTCATTTTTTTGTCGCCACTGTTCCCTTTTTTCAGCTAATTCTTTTTTATATTGCTTAATTTCTTGTTGTTGTCTTTCTAGTTTTTCGTCAAATTGTTTTTGCTGCTCTTGACGTTGCTTTTCAAAATCTTCATTCTGACGTTGTAAATCATTTTGAGGCTCTAATGGATTAATAGAAGTTCCGTAATATGTGCTGTAGGGATACTTATTTGTTTCGTTAGATGATATGTTTCTATCTAATGCAGCTTCTGACGATGCTATAAATATTGTCATCATTAAACAGAAGAAGAAAATAAAATTTTTCACATATACACATTCTTTCTAAAATTTATTTTTAAGACATAATAGATCACTATTATGTCTTTTTGTTTTGCCAAAAATCTTTAGTAGTAATTATGAGATTTCCTTCATGTCTGACTTAGTTTTAGTTTTTTCCAACATGTCCAAAATTTCATTATCTAAATCTCTTAATATTCTTTTTTTAGCATCATTATCTAGTTTACGGAATTTATCTATTATATTTTTTTCAACAGTTGAGTATTTTTCACTATTTGGATTATTAATAAATTCATCATAGCCCATTAAATATGCTGGTGAAACTTCTAAAAAATCAGCCATTTTTTCTAATATTTCATTCGATGGCTGATGATTTTTTAATTCATATTTTCCAATCATAGTACGATCAACACCAAGTACTTCTGCTAATTTAAGTTGACTTATTTTTTTGCTTTTTCTGAGTTCCTTTAATCTATCGCCTCTCATATAGATTCCTCCTTTTTATAAGTATAGGTGAATTTTTTTCTCTAGTAAACGAGAGAAAATTTCTCGTATACCATTGACAAAGAGAAAAAAACTCTCTATAATTTCTAATAAAGAGAAATAAATTCTCTTTATATAAGGCGGTGAGAAAAATGCTCTCTTTTAAAGAGATGAGATTAAAAGCGGGATTTAGTCAAAGTAAGTTAGCTAAATTATTAGGTGTAGATAGAACATCTGTTTCAAAATGGGATTTAGGTTTATCTACTCCAAAACTAAAAACATTATTGAAATTAACAAAAATTTTTCAATGTAGTTTTGATGAACTATTAAACTCTTTTAACTATAAAATCAAATAAAATTTTTGTTCTTTAAAAAGGAGTTGTTGTAATGAATAATATTACAGATAAACAAAGGATAGAAAGATTAGAAATCTTAGTAATGAATTTGTCTAATATTGTAAATAAAATGCAAACAGGAAAAAATTTTGAAAAGAATTTTGATGTTGGAACAAAATTTTTATTAAAATCAACAATTATAAAAGATGTTAATATATATCCCTTGCTAATAGGATTTAACATACGAGAAAAAGATTTTTATTGTTACGAAATAAGTATAAATTCTATAAATGATTTAATTAATTTAGTAAAAATTTTGCCAGAATTTAAAGTGATTATAGAAGAGAAAGATTCTAAACTTTATATTCTAATTGAACCTAGATAAGTTTTGATAACCAATAAAACTAATGTATAGCAAGAGCCACGACAGATATGCACTCTAAAAGTAAAAAATAAATGCAAATTCTTTATAATCGTTAAATCATCTTAATAATTTTCCATTGGTATATATATGTATTTGTCGTGGTTCTTGGTGTGCATTAAGGAATAGGAAGTGAGGATTTGTGTTTAATAAAGCATGGTTTTTAAATCGAATAGTATCAAAGTTAAAAACTAAAGAAAAAAAGCCAGTAATTTATAACAGTAATGAACTTATTAGTAAAGAAATTAGTGAATATTATGCGAAGAAAAAGAAAGATCCTAATATAACGCTTGAAGAACTTTTAATGATAGGTGTTATGGAATCATGGGATAGAGCTTATAAAAAAACAAAGCGACAAGTGGAAGAAACAAAACGAGTAAATGAGATTTTAGATTGTATAGTATTTGTAGTATTTGTCGTTTTAATAATAGGATTGATTTATTCATCATTTAGATGAACTCTTAAGATTGTTCGTCTATGTGTACCTTTACTCTTTAAAAGTCAAAGGAGAATTTATTTGTGTTAAAAATGTCAATAAAACTTTTTATAGCATTCGTTGGGTATTTCTCAATAATGTTATTTATTATCGGTTGTATTCTTCATTGGGTTAATGCAAGTGATGAAGTGATGCAATCATTTAATGGATGTGTAACATTTTTCATAGGATTATATGTCATTCTTTTTATATCCTTAGGATTTATTCTTTTGTTTGTTTGGATTGTCGATGATGATTGGAAAGATTTATTTTTTGATTAAAGTTAGTTTCTCTATATCTTTTTAACCAGACGCTCCATCTTTTCTTTACTTTTGTAATTTATATCTGGCATATTTCTAAGTTTTAATTGTTTATATAAGACTTCGATCTTATCAATTGTGTCTAAAACTATATTTTTAAATGATGTCAACTCTTCATTTTGTAAATATTTTAAATCATCAATAACATCTTCTAGTTGTTGGCATTTTTTACTAGATATAAAGGGTATTAATTTTTGGTATGTTATTTCCATTTTGTCAAGATTAAAATCACTATATGTCTTATCTGGCGGAAATTTTAAACTACATGAAAGTAAAATACAGTATTCTCTTAATTCTGAACATAGTAAAATACGAAGATTGTTTTCTTCTTTCTTTCGTCGTCTATATTCAATAATAAAAGTACAAAGAAATACTAAAAAACCAGAACCAACTATTTGAAAAAGTTCAAATCCGAATGTATCTGAATATTTTAGATACAATAATTCAACTCCTAATATTTTTAAACAAATCATAAAAACTCCTCATTTTTCAGTCATACTATCAATAAATTTTGTTAATTGTTCAATTTGTTCAGGTGTCAATTTTTCAACAGATTTTATTAGTTGAATAATTTCAGGAGATTGGGCTGGCTGTTTATTAGAAAAAAATTCATTAGGTTTAAAGCCTAGTGCTTCAATTAATTTAATAGCAGTTTCAAAAGATACTTGTCTTTTTCCTGCTTCTAAATCACTTAATCCTGATTGAGCAATACCAACAGACTTGGCTAGTTTATTCATGCTGATACCCTGTTTGATGCGTTCTTCTTTTATTCTTTGACCTAAAGTCATAAAATCAACTACTTTCAATTAATAATCTTAATTCAGATTATAGCATAAAAATTTTTTACTTTTTTATCTTAAAACAGATTGACATTTTATCTGTAAAAAGATAAAATACTTATAACAAATCAGATAAGGAGATTAAAAAATATGAAAAAATCTTTGGCTGATAATATTTCTAAATTTAGAAATGATAAGAATTTATCTCAAAATGAATTGGCTAATTTAGCTAAAATTCCACAATCTACTGTTAGTGATATTGAATCAGGAAAAAGAAAAAATCCAGGTATTAACACAATTATTGCTATAGCTAAGGTCTTAAATATAAAAATAAGTGATTTATTAGAATAGGAGATATAGTATGACTGAACAGGAAAAACAAGAAATTATTCAAGCATTAAAAGAGGAATTATCCAAAGAGTTATTAGTAAAAAAATCGTCGTTAGCTAGTTTAAGACCTTATACAGAGCTTAGTAATTTTAGCAATGAATTATTAAAAAATGCTGGCTTTAAAGGTAAAAAGGCTTATGATATAAAAAATTCTATCAACCTTGCGATTAGAGCAATTTTTGATATAGATAGAATGTGTCATTTAAAACATTCGGATTTATCACAAGCAAAAGAAATTACAACAAAAATACTTAATCTTATTATAAGTAATAAATCTAATAATAAAGAATAGTATGTAGCATAAGTCCAGCAACAAAAAAGACAATTGAATATAGTGATGATGTTATTAATGACTGTGAAAAGACCTGAATATTTTAGTTTTGATAAACCTATCGTTGCTGGACGTATGGTGCATATTATAAAGCACCACATCTAATTAAATAGATAATCCATATTAAATTATCGTAAATTCCAGTTTATTGATGAAAAATTTAAATAAATGGCGGTATGTATTTAATTAGATAAAAATTAATGAAGTAATAATCGATCGAAAGAAGGTGAATTTATGTTAAGTGCAAATGCAGTTATTTATGAATTGCAAAATGCTTTAAACATGGCTACAGAGTATATCAAGAAACAAGATGCAGAAATAAAAGCATTGAAGGAAATCGGCAGTATACGAGATATGGCTAAGAGTAAGAATGTGAAAATATCTGAAGCTGGTTTAGTCAGTGTAAATGGGACAGCTTCATTATTAGGAATATCTCCTAGTACAGTAAGAGCTATGTTAGAAGCACACGAATTGCCAGATGTGAAAACAAGAGGTAGAAGACAGGTGCATATTGATGATATTGAGCAATATATCAATAATCAAAGACGTAAGGCAATTTAATTATAAGTGAATATGAGGTGGTATATGTGAGTGATGATAAATTATATCAAGATACTGTAAAAACTATCATTATAACACCATACCAAAAATTGAGAGAACGAAAAGGTTGGACACTTCAGGTAGCAGCAGATTTTTTACAAATTGGTGCTACAACACTAAATCGCTATGAAACAAAAAAAGCCCCTATACCAAAGAAAATCATCAAACAAATGGACGATTTGTATGGTTGTAAGGGCAAGTTAATAGAATATTGGTGGAAAAGTGAATTGTCTAGTTCTAAGAAGTTTAAGTTAAAATTAAAAACCATAATAAGAAAGATGGTGAGTATATAAATGTTGAAAAGATGGTATAGATATCGTAGGATTTTAGGAATTTTGGCGGTAGGAAGTATTGGTCTTATCGGCTTAGGAGTTGTAGATGAAAATAAGCCTGTAGAAGAAATTTATATAGTTCAACCAGGAGATACTCTGTGGTCGGTAGCTAGTAAGAATATTACTGATGAAGAAAATATTTTGGCTTATATGAATGAAATGAAAAAAGCCAATCCACATATCAAAACAGATTTGCAGATTGGCGAAAAGTTACTAATAAAAAAATACAAATAAAATAATAATTGACTGTATAAATAATATAACATAAATATAAAAATAATCAACCGAGAAAATCCGAGTAAATCCGAATAAATACGGGTTAGTCCGAGAAATTCCGAACAAATCCGAGTATTTCCGAGCTAATCCGTATATTTCCGAATAAATCCGAGAAAATCCGAGGAAAAAATGAGTAGATTACAAGTATTTATTTTGGCTGAATTGAATGTAGCACAAGCATTTAAGAAAGTACGTGGAATAACAGTCAAAGAACTTGCTGATAGAATACCGATAAAAAGCCCTGTAGATACTGTGTATAGAAATATAAAGATTTTGATTGATGAAGGTTTTGTAGAGAAAGGTATTAAAGTTGGAAAATCTGACAGTTATTACATTACTGAAGCTGGTATAGTTGCATTAAAAAAAGAAAAAAATTAGGGCTGGTTAAATATATAACCAGCCTTTTTACAAACAAAGGAGATTTTTTATGAGTATAAAAGATAAGGTTTTTTATATTGGCATAGGTCAAGGTGGTGGCAATTTAGCTCAAGGATTGGAAAATAAGGGATATCCTACACTAGCTATTAATACAAGTAAAGAAGATTTGAATACACTGACTATCAAGCATAAATATCATATTGTTGGTGGTGAAGGCTGTAGCAAAGATAGAAGCATTGGTCGTGATTTGATAAGAAAAGACTTTCCTAATATAAGTACACAGATAAAAAATCATGCAGGTGATGCAGAAATAATATTTGTAGGATATACAAGTGGTGGCGGTACTGGTAGCAGTCAAGGCCCAGTATTGGTGGATATACTTACTATGCACCCAGATTATAAAGACAAAATCATTTGTAGTGTGGTTATTTTGCCATCAAATAAAGAAAGTATACAAGCAAATTCTAATGCTTATTGTTGTTTTAAAGAAATTAGCAATATTCAAAGAGGCGGAGCTTGTTTCGTACTAGATAATAAGGAGTTTAGAGATAAATATATGATAAATAAAGAATTTGTCGCTTATTTAGATGAATTTTTGCATATACCAGCTACAGATAAATCTATAAAAGGGAATATTGATTTTTCAGAAATAAAGAAAGTATTATCTGCACATAATATGGCGGTGATGATAGCTGTTCCTGAAGGTGAAAATACAGTGGCTAGATTATTAGATAGTCTACAGAATAATAGTATCTTTGCTAAAAGGGAACAAGATAATATTTTACAATATACAGCTCTTTCACTTGCTGATGAACGACTAAATCCTGAAGAAGTAAATCAAGATTTGCAAAAAGCCATTGGCACTCCTATAGATAATTTCACTACATTTAATAAACGCAGTCGTAATTTCATATGTATTAGTGGTCTTACTTATCCAAAGACAAGATTAAAAGATATTGAAGAATTGATTTCTAACAGTAAAGACACTGTGATGAAAAGCAAGGAAACATCTCTTGAATTAAATGCAGATATGAGTTTTTTACAAACTTCATCAAAAAAAGAAGAAAAAGAATATAAAGAAGAAAGTCTAGAATCTATTTGGGATAAATATATGCTTTGACAATCCGAGTAAATCCGAACAAGTCCGAGCATTTCCGAATATTTCCGAGTAAATCCGAACAAATCCGAATTACTCCGAGAAAATCCGAGTATTTCCGAATAAATCCGAGCAAGACTTCATAAGGTGAAAAGTACTCTTAGTGGGTACTTTTTGCCTTATCTAAATAAAAAAAACAGCCTGCTAAAAGAGCAGACTGCATCTACATAAAAATGCCACTATTAAGCTAAGAAAAGTATATCTTCTATGTGGCATAAAGTCAATTTATGAAAATTTTAAAAGGTTCGTTTGAGCCTTTTACTAGCTCGTTAAAGGTATTATTTAGATGAACAAAATAAAAATGTAATGGTGATTTTATGTCTTATGTGCAGATGAAAGTATATATGAAAAATAACATAGAGGTATACAAATATTATTCGGGTAAGTTGGGCAAGAAAATATATAATGCTCCAGCTCAAAGAAAAACTCCGATAAATCAATTAAAATATCAAGACCAAAAGGCAAGCCGTATTTGTGGTTGGAAAATAGCAGAGAATTTCACTAAAGATGATTTGTGGCTTACTTTGACTTATCCAGCAAGACAACCTATTGAACCAGAAAAAGCAAGAAAGGATATCAGTCTTTTTTTAGCATATCTAAGGCGAGCATACAAAAAAGAAAATATTGAGCTGAAATATATTTATACAGCAGGAAGAACAAAAAGAGGTATGGTTCACTTTCATATGTTAGTAAATAAATTTGATACATCTATCATTGCTAATCTTTGGCGGAAAATATCAGGTGGTGGTATGAGCTTTAAACATTTATTTCTTAATGAATATGGTTATGTGAATTATAAAAAAATAGCAGATTATCTCATTAAAAATAGTCAGGAGACTTTTTATCGTAAAGATAGAATTCATAAAAAGCGTTTTTGTGCATCGTTAAATCTCGTTATGCCAGAGATAAGAAAACAATTGATTAAAGCAAAAGAATGGAAATTAAATCCAAGCTCAATAAAGGGATATTTGGTAGATAAAAATAGTATCTACAATGGTTATGGCTGGTTAGACAATGGTGAGCATTGGGATTGCTGTCGAGTCCAACGATATACATTAATTCATATTGGGGTAATTTGTAATAGGCGAAGGACGAAAAAACATTCATTGCCTAGTATGCCTGAAATATTTAGTGAAGATAATTGGTGGGAAGAAAGAGGAGATGATATTTAGATATGTTAGATAAATCTTATCGTGGATTGATGAATAATAAGCAAGGCAGTTTTTTTGAAAATAGAATTATTGGCGGTTGTATTGGATATGATTTATTCAATAGGGCTTTCATCGAAAAGACACCTGAACCATTTAAAATATCTAAGCCAATTGGTCAAGGTAAGTTTCAAGGAAGTTTCACGAAGAAAGCTCAACCAGATTTTAAAGGTACATTAAAATTTGGTAAGGCGATAGTCTTTGAAGCAAAATACACTTCACAAGATAAAATGAATGCAAGTGTATTAAGCGATGAACAAATAAAATGTTTGAAAAAGCATTATGATTTGGGTGCTATAACAGGTGTTGTTATAGGCATTAAAGAGAGAGCATTCTTTGTGCCATGGCGATTGTGGTCAGTGATGAAAGAAGAATATAATCGAGCTTATTTAAAAATAGAAGATATAAAAGCCTATGAAGTAAAACAAGATTTAAATTGCATAAAATTTTTAGATTTAAAAAGTGGCCAAAAAATAGAAAATATGGAGTTTTATTCTAGGCCCATATCTTGTATTGAGGAGTGATTGCATTGTCAATGATTTTGATAAAGAAGATAACATATGATGGCTTAAAAGAAAAAATAAGCATTAGTTATACAAATGGCTATAAAAAAGTGGATATAAGTGATTGTGAACCACCTCGACCAGAATTTATAAAAGCACTAAAAAAATTATCTGAAATAGGTGTAAGTATATTATCATATCCTTTTTCAATCAAAGATAGATTGATGATAACAGGAGCAAAATTCACTTATGAAAATGATATTGTTGATTCTGTAGTATTTTTAGGTCAATATGTATTGCCTACAAGAGAAGTATTAAAACAAAATTTTCCTAAAAGATATTGTAGACCAGCTAAAAAGAAGATTAATTTATCTGAAGCTGAACAGCAAGATATAGATAAATTTGTTGAAGAATGTAAATTATATGTATTAGGTGAAAGAGCCCAAACAAAATTACAAGCAAATGAAAATAAGTGATGATGTGCTCCACCAGTATCAGCATCTAGGAAATGAATATGAATAATGAAGAACATGCTAAAAAAGTAAGAATGATAATTATAAAACGTATGCATAGTAAAGATATATCTATAGCGAAGTTGGCTCAATTATCGCATATGAGTTATAAATCTTTGTATCATTACATCAAAGGCGATAAAGATATACGTTCAGGAGATTTACTGGCGGTACTTTGGGCATTGAAAGCAAAGATATTGATAAAATCGAATGGCGGTGAATAGATGTTTTTTGAATTTAATAATGACATTGATTTATCTATAAAGGTAAATGCAACAAATAATAGATTACCTAGAAGAAAAATACATTATATAAATCTTCAAAGGGCTTATAAATTAAAAAAGAATGTATCAGATATAGTGAGATGTAGAAAATTTATCATGGCAAGTAGAAAGATTGAGTTAAAGATATGGAGAAATAAGGGAAGAATTTTTTATTAAGGTGTGATGAAGATGATAAGAAATTGTATGAAAGAAGTAGCAAATATGTTTGGTCTTGAATTAGGAGATAAATTTAACCATACTGAGCAAGAAGTCTCCTACCTCTAAGGTAGTGAGATGAATTGCTCCTTAGGAGATTGACTGGAT
>CALVSP010000039.1 GCA_944359065.1 uncultured Bacilli bacterium | reverse complement strand
TTTAGTCCAGAACAAGAAAGGGAAATGCGAGAAAATTATATAAGGAGTGAAGCCGAAGAAAAGGGAATGAAAAAAGGAAAAAAGGAAGGAATTTTAGAAGGATTATTGCAAACCGCTAAAAATATGTTAGATGCTGATATGAATATCGAAACAATATCAAAATTAACAGGATTATCAGTAAAAAAAATAAAAGATATGTTACTTTAATATTAGTTTTGTGATATACTTAATTGTAGGAGTGATAAAATGATTGAAACACCTCATATTAAGTGTAACAAAGAAGATATTTCTAATGTTGTATTAATGCCGGGAGATCCTTTAAGAGCAAAGTTTATTGCAGAGACATATTTATCTGATTATAAATTAGTTAATAGTGTAAGAAATATGTTAGCATATACAGGATATTATAAAGGTAAAAAAATTACAGTTTTTTCTTCTGGTATGGGTATGGCTAGTATGGGAATATATTGTTATGAATTGTATAAATTTTTTGATGTCAAATATATTATTAGAATAGGCTCTTGTGGCAGTACTAATAAAGATATAAAATTATTAGATACTATATTATCTACTTCAAGTTATACCGAAACAAATTTTAGTTATACTTATAGTTCGATTAATGTTAATGAAGTTGAATCTAGTAAATACTTAAATGACATTATTTTAAGCAAGGATAATAGTATAAAAAAAGGTAGAACTATTTGTAGTATGGTTTTTGATGCCTATATTGATAACCAAGAAGAATACAATAAAAGATTACCACAAGATGTGTTAGCAGTTGAGATGGAAGCATTTGCCTTATTTTATATAGCTAAATTATTAAATAAAGAGGCAACTTGTTTATTAACTGTATCAGATTCTTTATATGATAAAAAGCAAATTAGTTCTGATGATCGACAAAATAATTTAAAACATATGATAGAACTTGCTTTAGAAGCTAGTTTGGAGGTTATATAATGAATTTAATGGAAAAAGCAATAGAAGCAAAAAATAACTCATATAGTCCCTATTCTAATTTTAAAGTAGGAGCTGCTTTACTTACTAAAGATGGCAAAATATATACTGGCTGTAATATTGAAAATGCTTCATATTCACCTAGTTGTTGTGCAGAAAGAGTAGCATTTTTTAAAGCAATAAGTGAAGATCATAAAGATTTTGTAGCTATTGCTATTAGTGGAGATAAAGAAAAATGTTATCCATGTGGTGTATGTCGACAGGTAATGAGTGAATTTTGTGATGAAGATTTTAAAATATATATCGATGATAAAGAATACACATTAAAGGAATTGTTACCTTATTCATTTGATTTGGAGAAATAAATATGCGAATGTATGATATTATCGAAAAGAAAAAAAATAAGTTATCTTTAACTAAAGAGGAAATAGAATTTTTTGTTAATGGTTATGTATCTAATGAAATTCCTGATTATCAAATTTCTAGTTTATTGATGGCAATAGTTTTAAATGGTATGGATGATTTAGAAGTTACCAATTTAACTTTAGCAATGGCTGATTCTGGAGATAAATTAAATTTAAATTTTAATGCTGTGGATAAGCATTCAACAGGTGGCGTTGGCGATAAAACCACTTTAATTATAACACCAATAGTTGCTTGTTTAGATTGCAAAGTAGCTAAAATGAGTGGTAAAGGATTAGGATATACTGGTGGTACTATCGATAAATTAGAGTCAATTCCTAATTTTAAAGTGCAATTAAGTGATGAAGAATTTACTAAACAAATAAATGATATTAATGTTAGCATAATTAGTCAAACTAAAAATATCGCACCAGCTGATAAAAAAATATATGCTTTAAGAGATGTTACTGCAACTGTAGAAAGCATTCCTTTAATAGCATCTAGTATTATGAGTAAAAAAATAGCAAGTGGTGCTAAAAACTTAGTTTTAGATATTAAAGTTGGTAGTGGCGCTTTTATGAAAAATGTAACTTCTGCAACTAAACTAGGTCAAACAATGGTTAATATTGGTAAAAATGCCTCTATTAATACAGTAGCAATTTTAACTAATATGAATGAGCCTTTAGGTAATAGTATTGGAAATAATTTAGAAGCATTAGAAGCTATTGAAGTATTAAAAGGTAATGGCCCTAAAGATTTAACTGACATTTCTATCGAATTAGCTTCATATATGGTAAGTATTACTAAAAAAATTACTTATGAAGAAGCTAAAACTAAAGCAATCGAAGTATTGAATAATGGACAAGCTCTAAATAAATTTTATGAATTAATAAAATACCAAGGTGGAGATATTTCTAAATTGAATCATAAGTCTAAATATGAATATAAAGTTTATGCTAATGAATGTGGGTATATAACAAAAATGGATACAGCTAAAATCGGTAAAATAAGCTCAATGTTAGGAGCTGGTAGAATTAAAAAAGATGATTTAATAGATTATAATGCTGGTATTATTTTAAATAAAAAGATTAACGATTATGTTAATAAAAATGATTTACTAGCTACATTATATACTGATAAAGAAATCGATTTAAGTAAAGAATATTTATCTAGTATAGAATTATCTGCTAATCAAATTGAAAACAAATTAATATTAGGAGTAATTAAATGAAAGATATAGTAAATAAATTAATTTCATCAAATAAAACAATAGCAACTATGGAATCTTGTACTGGTGGTTTTTTAGCTAATGCTATAACTAACATTGAAGATTCTAGTAAAGTATTTAAGTTTGGAGCGGTTACTTATTCTAATGAATATAAAATAAAAATGGGTGTAGATAGTGAAGTTATTGATAGATATACTGTTTATGGTATTGAAACAGCTAATGCTATGAGTAAAGCTATTTGTTCTTTTACTGATTCAGATTATGGTATAGGAATAACTGGAAAATTAAATAAGCAAGATGATTTTAATCCCTACGGCTCTAATAATATTGTTTATGTAAGTGTATATGATAAAACAAAAGATAAAAACTATACGATGACAATTGAAGATTTAATTGGTGATAGAGAATCAATGAAAAAACAAATAATTGATAAAATAATAATTTTATTAAAAAATATTGTATAAAATTAAAAATAAATAATCAATATTAATTAGGTGATAAAAATGAAAAAATTAATATTGGTTATTTTTTTAATAATTTTATTTTATATATGTATTGGTCATGTATCTAGTTTAGCCATTCCGGAAGATGCATTAAGAATAAGAGTAATTGCTAATAGCAACTCAGAATATGATCAAGAGATTAAAAAAATAGTAAAAGAAAATATTCAATATAAAATGTATGAATTACTAAAAAATACTAAAGGAGTAGATGAAGCAAGAAGAATTATTAATAATAATTTAGATAACATAAATGAGGAAGTAAAATTGACTTTACAGTTATTAAACTATGAGTTAGGATATGATATTAATTTTGGATTAAATTACTTTCCTAGTAAAGAATATAAAGGGATTTCCTATGATGAAGGTTATTATGAATCATTGGTTATAACTTTAGGAGAAGGTAAAGGAGATAATTGGTGGTGTGTATTATTCCCTCCATTATGCTTGTTAGAAGCAGAAGAAAGTACTGAAGTAGAATATACTTCATTTGTAAAAGAGTTATTAGATAAATACCTATAACTTTTTATTTTACAAATTTTTTTTGTAAAATTTTTTAAAAAAATCTTCGCGTGCGCGTAATTTACATATGGACAAAAATAAAAAAATAATGTATACTTAATTTAAGTTAAAGGTAATAGTCTTTGCTATGTGAGAGGAGAATAAATATGAAAAAAATCAAAAATGCTTTTACTTTAATTGAGTTATTGGCAGTAATAATTATACTTGCTATAGTAGCCCTTATTGCAACCCCAATAATATTAGATGTAGTAGAAGATGCAAGAATATCAGCAGGAAAATCAGAATCACAAATGATATTAAGCGGAATAAATAACTATTGTGCATCAAGTGAAATGAAAAAACAAATGGGAACATTAGGTAGTGATGATATCGATTGTTCAATTAAAACTTCATTTACCGAAGAAGAAATAGGAAAAATGTTAAACTTAGGTAATGCTACAGTAATATCAAATAGTTATTCAAATGGAAAAGTAACAGGATTAGTTATTGAAAGTAATAATCATACATTTACATTATGCTCAAATGGACAATTTGCAATGGATGATGAAGAATGTGGTGATGATGGAGATGTAGCATTTGTACCATTTCCAATAATAGAAAAAGCTAAAGAATTAGTATATGAAAATGACACTTGTAAAACAGATGGAACAACATACCAATATATGGATGGATGTTATATAAAAGGAAATCCAAATAACAATTATATATGGTATTCAGGATTTTTATGGCGAGTAATGGGAATAAATGCAGATGGAACAGTAAGATTAATAACAGATGAAAATGTAACAGCAATCCCTTGGGGTGCAGAAAATACTGCTCAAAATTGGGATGAAAGTTATGCTATAGATTGGTTAAATAATTATTTTTATCCAAGATTGAGAGGAAATGATGTAATAGTAGAACAAACATGGTGTAGTGAAACAACTACTAGTAGTTTAAGTGCAAGAACAACTTGTTTAAATAATTTATCAACAGAAACTGCCAAAGTTGGTTTAATAACAATAGATGAATATAATCTAGCTGGTGGTAGTAGTTCCTATTTAAACATAGGACAATGGCAATGGACAATGACGCCTTATAATAGTTCTAGCGCTTGGTACGTGCACTACAATGGTAATGCCAACAGCAATGCTGTGTCCAGCGCGAGTGGCCTTCGTGCAGTTATAAATGTCAACTCTAATGTCACCATTACCGGAGGTAATGGTACTCTAGGAGCAACTTGGAGCAGTCAATCCGGGCCATATATTTTAAACGAAGATAAAAATGTGGAAGTAACAGGAAAATTAAATGAAAAATCAACAAGTGGAGAATATGTGTTGTTTGCTGGAAAAAAATATCGTGTAGTAGATAAAGATAGTACTGGCAATACAAAATTAATACTAGATGGATACTATGAGGAGACATCTGGAACAATATATAATATGTCATATGGTTCCAACAATACATTTTCAACAACAACAGGAATAGGACAAAAATTAAATGGAGATGTATTAAATTGGCTAACAAATAATAGTGAAACAGAAAAAGCAAAATTAGTAAGTAACTATACTTGGTATCAAAATAATTTTGATAAGGGATATGATTACAAAATATCACTTAAAGAAGATGAACCAACAAGAAGTATACAAGCAACAGTTGGATTAATAAGAATAGGCGAGATGTTGTCAAGTCAAAGCAGTAGTATATTGACTAATGGATATAATGGTACAAGTAGTTATAATAATGCAAGCGATTATTGGACAATGACACCATATACAAGTAGTTCTTTCGCTTGGTTCGTGTACGACTGTGGTAATGCCTACTACTATGATGTGTCCAGCACGAATGGCCTTCGTGCAGTTATAGTTGTCAACTCTGATGTCACCATTACCGGAGGTAATGGTACTTGGTCAAGTCCATATGAAATATAAAAAGAAGATATGAAAAAAATAAGTATAAACGAAGTAAAGACACACCTTGCCGAAGAAAATGGCAAGGTGAGGCAACAGGTTTGGGTGTAAGAATATACGTAGTTCTAACGCTTGGAACGTGAACAACAATGGTAATGCCAACAACAATGATGTGTCCAACACGAATGGCCTTCGTGCAGATTCCTTCTAAACTTAATTTATATGATTAAGGTTGTATAAAACAAGGATTTGTTACAATTCTTATTCCCTAGGTATAAAACCTAAAAATATTGGTGATAAGCAACTGTTTAAAAGTGGTTTAGTAGAGAAATCGAAAAATCACTTTTTCTTTTATTATTGTCTTGCTTACTCTTTTTTTTTATTATATAATTAATAATGGTGAGTGTTATGGATAAGGTATATGATTATTTATTAAGTAATATTAGATTAAAATATGGTGATGCTGTTATAGTTGGGGTATCTGGTGGACCAGATTCTATGGCATTATTACATATATTAATAAGATTAAAAAAAGCTTTAGATTTACAAATAGTATGTGCTCACGTTAATCATAATACAGGTAGAAAAGGACAATTTGAAGAACAAAAATTTGTAGAAAATTATTGTAAAAATAATAGTGTTATATTTGAAACAATGGTTATTGAAGAATATGGTGATGATAATTTCCACAATGAAGCAAGAAGTATCAGATATAATTATTTCAGTAAATTAGCTAAAAAATATGATGCTAAATATGTTTTTACAGCTCATCACGCAGATGATTTAATTGAAACAATTTTAATGCGTATAGTAAGAGGATCAACTTTAAGAGGGTATAGTGGCTTTTCAGAAATAGTTAATATAGATAATTACACGGTTATAAGACCATTAATTCACTGTACTAAAGATGAAATATATGCTTATCTAAATAAAAATAAAATAAAATATATGATGGATTCATCTAATACTAAAGATGTTTATACAAGAAATAGATTTAGAAAATATATCGTTCCTGAATTTAAAAAAGAAGATAAAAATGTTCACGAAAAATTTTATAAATTTAGTAAAACTTTATTAGAATATAATGAATATATTGATAAACAAGTAAGTAAAAAATATAGTAGAATATGTCCTGATAATGTATTAAATATCGAAGAATTTTTAAAACAAGAAAAATTAATTCAAGAAAAAATTATTTATTTAATGTTAGAAAAAATGTATCAAGATGATTTAATGTTGATATCAGATAAACATTGTGAAATAATTTATAACTTAATTTTATCTAATAAACCGAATGCGACTATACATTTACCTAATAATATTCAAGCAATTAAATCATATAATACATTGGAATTAAGTAAATTAAATTTAAAAAATGATATTTACGAAATTCAAATTGAAGATTATTTAAATTTACCTAACGGAAAGAATATTGAAGTTATAAAATCATCTAAACTAGATGATAATAATATATGTCGTTTAGATTCTAAAACAGTTAAATTACCTTTATATGTTCGTAATCGTCGTGATGGCGATAAAATGACTGTTAAAGGAATGTTAGGTAGAAAAAAGGTATCCGATATATTTATTGATTGCAAGGTATCAAGTAAAGATAGAGAATTATGGCCTATCGTATGTGATAGTGGCGACAATATAGTTTGGGTACCAGGATTAAAAAAATCTAAATTTTGTAAAGAAAAAACCGAAAAATGTGATATAATACTTAAGTACTATTAAGAAGGAGGAAAAAATGAATAAAAAAGAAGTAAAAAAAGGTTTATTTCCCTATTTAGTTTTATTTTTGGTAATGTTATGTCTTTTATATTTCTTTAATATGTCTAATAATAAAGTAAATCAATTTACATATGACCAATTTATTACTCATATGGATAATAAAGAGATAACAGAAATTTCTATTACACCAAGAAGTGGTGCGGGAGTTTATGAAATAAGAGGTAGATTAAATAGTTATGGTGAAAATGAAACATTTTATTTAAAAGTACCTTTATCTAACGAAGTTGTGGCTAAAATATTAAATGCCGAAGAAAATTATGATTTTAAAATAACGACTTTATCAGACCCAGATTCAAGTGCATTATTATTATTTATAGTTAATGTACTACCGATGATAATTATTTTAGGAGTAGGTTTTTATTTTGTAACAAGACAAATGGGAGCTGCTAATAAATCCATGGATTTTGGTAGAAGTAAAGCAAGACTAAACGAACAAAATAATAAAGTAACATTTAAAGATGTTGCGGGATTAGATGAAGAAAAAGAAGAAGTAGCTGAATTAATTGATTTCTTAAAAAATCCTAAAAAATTCCAAAGATTAGGTGCAAGAATTCCTAAAGGTGTTTTATTAGTAGGCCCCCCAGGAACAGGTAAAACTTTATTAGCAAAAGCTGTTGCTGGTGAAGCAAATGTACCGTTTTATTATATAAGTGGCTCTGAATTTGTAGAATTATTTGTTGGTGTTGGAGCTTCTCGTGTAAGAGACATGTTTAAACAAGCTAAACATAATGCCCCATGTTTAATATTTATCGATGAAATTGATGCTGTAGGTAGACAAAGAGGTGCTGGTTTAGGTGGCGGTCACGATGAAAGAGAACAAACATTAAACCAATTATTAACTGAAATGGATGGATTTGGAGCTAATGAAGGAATTATCATTATAGCAGCTACTAATAGACCAGATGTACTAGATCCAGCACTTTTAAGACCAGGTAGATTTGATAGACAAGTTCAAGTTAATTTACCAGATGCTAAAGGAAGAGAAGAAATATTAAATGTTCACGCTAAAGGTAAAACTTTTGCTAAAAATGTATCTTTAAAAAATATTTCTCAAAGAACAGTTGGGTTTAGTGGAGCAGATTTGGAAAACTTGCTTAATGAAGCAGCGCTACTTGCTGTAAGAAGAAATAAAGAAAGTATAACTATGTTAGAAATAGATGAAGCTCACGATCGTGTATTAATGGGTCCTGCTAAAAAATCTAAAAAATATACCGAACATGATAAAAAATTAGTAGCTTATCATGAAGCAGGGCACGCAGTATTAGGTATAAAATTAGACGGTGCTAATGATGTTCAAAAAATAACTATTATTCCACGTGGTTATGCTGGTGGTTATACAATGATGTTACCTAAAGAAGAAAGATTTACTGCTACTAAACAAGAATTATTAGAAAGAATAATTGGTTTATTAGGCGGTCGAGTTGCCGAAGAATTAGTATTTAATGAAATAACTACAGGTGCTCATAATGATTTCGAACAAGCAACTAAAATAGTTAGATCAATGGTTACTGAATATGGTATGAGTTCTTTAGGACCACTTCAATTAGAACAACAAGAAGGTAGTGTCTTCTTAGGAAGAGATTATAATAAATCACGTAATTTCTCTGGTCAAGTTGCTTACGAAATAGACCAAGAAATGCGTAAAATTATGGATGAATGTTATAAAAAAGCTACAAAATTAATTAAAGAAAATCGTGATTTATTAGATTTAATAGCTAATACTTTAATAACTAAAGAAACTTTGACTAAAGAAGAAATTGATTATTTAGTAGAACATAAATGTTTACCAGATGAAGAAGTTAAAGAAGAAACTTTAGAAGATTTAAAGGAAAAAGCTAAAGAATTAAAAATCAAAGGTTATACTAAAATGACTAAAGAAGAATTAAAAGATGCAATTGATAAAACTAAAGAATAAAAATCTTTAGTTTTTATATACTTAAAGTAACATTTTCATTTTTTTATCATTAATCTCTATCTAATTAGATTAAAATGTGATAAAATAGTATTTGTAGAAATATGGTGATGTTATGGGTAGAGTTATAGCTTTAGTAAATCAAAAAGGTGGGGTTGGTAAAACTACCACTAGTATAAATTTGGCAGCCTCTTTAGGGGTGCTAGGGAAAAAGGTATTATTAGTTGATTTGGATAGTCAGGGTAATAGTACAACCGGTGTAGGTGTAAGTAAAAGTTCACATGAAAAAACAATATATGATTTAATAGTTGATAGAGCAAATTTAGATGAAGTTATAATTAAAACGAAATTTAAAAACTTAAGTATAATTCCTGCTTCAATTAATTTGGCAGGAGCCGATATTGAATTAATGGAAAGAAGTAGAGTTGATCATAGTTTTAATAAATCTAGTCAGTTAAAAAAATATTTAGATGTAGCAAAAGAGAAATTTGATTATATTATAATTGATTGTCCGCCATCTTTAGGCATTTTAACTACTAATGCTTTAGCAGCGGCAAATAGTGTAATTATACCAGTACAATGTGAATTTTTTGCGCTAGAAGGAATTACACAATTACTTCATTCAATTTTGTTAATTCAAAAAGATTTAAATCCTACTTTGGATATCGAAGGAGTTTTATTAACTATGTTAGATAGTAGAACTATTTTGGGATTAGAAGTAGTCGAAGAAATTAAAGCTTATTTTAAAGAAAAGGTATATGATACCATTATTCCTAGATTAATTAAGATATCAGAAGCACCAAGTCATGGTAAACCAATACTTGCATATGATCCTAAAAATAGAGGAACAATGGCTTATTTAAACTTAGCTAAAGAGGTGATTGATCACGATGGAAAATAGAAAAAGAGCATTAGGGCGCGGCTTAGAACAATTATTTAATAGTGAAAATTTAGATTTTGAAAACTTTGAAAAACAAATATATGAGACAACGCCAAAAGATGAAATAATTCAATTAAATTTAGATGAGATTAGACCTAATCCTCATCAACCAAGAAAAAATTTTAATGAAGAATCTTTAAATGAATTAGCAGAATCAATTAAAAAGAATGGTGTTTTTCAACCAATAATTGTTAAAAAAAGTATTAAAGGTTATGATTTAGTTGCTGGAGAAAGAAGATTTAGAGCTTCTAAAATTGCTGGATTAACAACAATACCTGCTATTATAAAAGATTTTAGTGAAGAACAAATGATTGAAATAGCATTACTCGAAAATTTACAAAGAGAAAATTTAAATGTTATTGAAGAAGCTTTAGCCTATAAAACTATGATTGAAAAACTAAATATAACTCAAGAAGAGTTAAGTAATAAAGTTAGTAAAAGTAGAAGTCATATTACGAATATTTTGGGATTATTAAGATTACCTGAAGCTGTTCAAGAAATGTTAATTAATAACAAAATTACAATGGGACATGCTAGAGTTTTAAGTAAATTTGAAAATGAAGACAAGATGATTGAATACGCCGAAATGATTGTAGAAAATAAAATACCAGTTAGAGAAACTGAAGAGATAACTAATGATGAAGAAAGAAAAGTAAAAATAAAAAAGCATGTTAAAGAAGAAAATAATGAATTTAAATACGTTGAAGATTTGTTAAGAGATAAATTAGATACAAAAATTAAAGTAAAAGATAAAAAAGTTATTATTTCTTTTACTAATGTGGCGGATTTAAATAGAATTTTAGAAATATTAAATGTTAGAGAGTGATAAAATGGAAGAATTTTTAAAAAGTTTATTAAATGTAAAAATTATTGGACCAATCATAACTATAATTATAATGTTTATTTTTTATAAAATAATTAAAAGAATTATAAAAAAATTGTTCAATTTTAAAACTAAAAAAATTAAACATAAAAAGCAAGTTACTTTAATGAATTTCTTTATTAATTTATTAAGAATTATATGTTTAATAATTGCTATTTTAATTATTTTAGAAATATATGGTATTAAAACAAGTATGATTGTTGCATCTTTAGGTGCAGTTACAGTTGTAGTCGGATTAGCTTTTCAAGATATTTTAAAAGATTTTATTGCGGGATTTTCATTTATATTTGAAGATAGTTATAATGTAGGGGATTGGGTAACAATAAATGGCTTTAAAGGTGAAGTAATTAGTATTGGTATGAAAACAACTAGAATTAAAGCTTATGAAGGAGAAATATTAATTATTAATAATGGTTCTATTACGCAAGTAATTAATCATACCGCTTCTAATTCAATGGCAATTGTCGATGTTAATGTATCGTATGATTCTGACATTGATAAAGTAGAAAAAGTATTAAATGAATTATGTAATGAATTAAAAATTGATACATTAAAAGGAGATATTACTTTATTAGGTATTGAAAATTTAGGAGATAGTGCAATTACATTTAGAATAACCGCTGAAGTTGAAGGTGGTACGCAATATGCGGCTCAAAGACAAATGCGAAAAGCAGTTAAATTAAAATTAGATAAAAATAAAATTGAAATACCTTATAATCAATTGGTGGTACATAATGAAAGAGTATAAATTAGGAAGTATTATCATTATGAAAAAAGATCATCCTTGCGGCACTAATGAATTTGAGGTAGTAAGAGTTGGTGCTGACATAAAAATAAAATGTTGTAATTGTGGTAGAACAATTATGCTACCAAGAGTAGAATTTAATAAAAAATTAAAAAAAGTTAAAGTTTTATAGGAGGCGACATGAAAAAGAAAAAATCTTTATCCCCTATTATAACAATGATGATAATTATTGTTTTTGTAGTTATTTTAAGTAGTTTATTAGCGCTCATTAATTTTGATGGAACTGGTACAACTATTGCTAATGGTATTTTAGAAACATCGATAGTAGTAGTTAAAAGTATACTATCAAAAGAAGGCTTAATTTATTTTTTTAGTAATGTTATAACTAATTTTAGTTTGCTAGAACCTTTTATTTTGATAATATTATCATTTACTGCTATAGGTATTGCTAAAGAAAGTGGATTTTTAAAACATTTATTTAGTCCTTTAAAAAAATTAAAATTTGATGTTTTAACTTTTATTGTTATATTTGTAAGCGTTATATCAACAATAATAGGTGATTATAGTTATATTATTTTATTACCTTTAGCGGCTGTTTTATATCAGTATAATAATAAAAGCCCTATTTTAGGAATTATAACTGTTTTTCTAGGAATTACTTTAGGCTATGGTACAGGTATATTTTATAATTATAATGATTATGCTTTAGGTGTTTTAACGCAAGCAGCAGCTGTTTTAGATGTTGATCCTTCTTATAAATTTAATTTATATTCTAATTTATATATTATGATTGTAAGTACAGTTGCTATAAGTTTTATAATAACTATTTTAATTGATAAGTATTTAAGTAAAAAACTTGTGACTAATACTAAATATGAAGATGAATTATTGACTTCTAAAAAAGCATTTATATTTTCTATTATTGCTTTTATAATTTTATTAGTTCCTATAATTGTAATGTTATTGCCTAATGGTATTTTATTGGATAATACGCAAACGCATTATGTAGCAAAAATATTTGGTGCAAATTCGCCATTTAATTTATCATTTATGTTTTTGTTTTTAGTTATTATGACAGTTGTTGGATTAATATATGGCTTTGCTAGTAAAAACTTTAAAACTAATCATGATTTTGGGTGGTCATTTACTAAGGAATTTAATAATATTGGTTATTTATTTGTTTTAATGTTTTTATCTTCAATATTGATTAGTATCATTAATTGGACTAATTTAGGTACTGTTATTGCTAATAATTTAATTTATATAATAAGTTTGTTTGATTTTACAGGTATTCCGTTAATAGTTATCACTTTTATATTTATTATATTAATGAGCATTTTAATGCCAGGTAGTTTAGAAAAATGGGCTTTAATTTCACCTATTTTAGTACCTTTATTTATGAAGGGTAATTTAACCCCTGATTTTGCCCAATTTGTATTTAAAGCAGCAGATAGTGTTGGCAAAATAATTACTCCATTATTTATTTATTTTATTGTTATGTTAGGATTAATTCAAAAATATAATAAAAATGAAAATAA
>CALVSP010000038.1 GCA_944359065.1 uncultured Bacilli bacterium | reverse complement strand
ATAGCATCTAAAATTGGTATGCGTTATGATAGAACTAGATTAATGCTAGAAAGAATGTTTTGGAAACAAAAATTATTTACTAAAAAATTTGTAGATTTAACTTTAACTGAATTTTATGCTTTTGTGATAAATAATGAAGATATATTAAAACATGATTTTCAAGAATCAGTGTCTCAAAAAGCAAGACAAATAAAAATGAAATTTGAAGAATTAAAAGAGATTGACTGGCATTTCCCAGAAATGGATTATATCAAATATGATCCTAAAATGAGGGATACTACTATTTATGAAAAATCAGCATATTTAAATTATCCTAATAGCACAATAAAATCAAAGTCTGAAAGAATGTTTGAATATTTTTGTGAAAATAACGGAAATATCAAGTGGTTTTATAAAAATGGAGAAAAATCTAGTGACTATTTTTCAATAGTTTATGTAGATGCAGTAAATCATAAGTGGCACTTCTACCCTGATTTCATATTTTGCGATAAAGATAATAAAATTTGGATTATTGAAACTAAAGGTGGAGAAAATGCTGAAGGTGAATCTAAAAATATTGATATTAAAGTAGAAAATAAGTTTGAAGCATTAAAAGAATATGCTAAAAAGTATAATGTAAATTGGGGATTTGTTAGAGATTATGATAAAAACGAACAATTATATTTTTGTAATACCCAATATACAGAAGATATGGAGAATGAAAATTGGATTTTATTAAAAAATATATTTAACAAGGAGGAATAATAATGAACTTACAAGAAAAACTAAATGGAAAAAATATTAATTTTTTAATAGGATCAGGAGCAAGTTTTCCAATTTTTAAAACATTGTATTTGGGTGAAAACAAGCCAAGCTTTGAGGAATTAGTTTCTTCAAATAAAATATCTGACATTAATAAAAAATTATTATATTATTTTTATTATAAAGAATGGATTTTACCTATGATAAACAATGATTATGAAAATTATGATTTAAAAGTTAAGGATAATTATTTGAATTTTATAAAATTTATTATAAGAACACTTTCTAATCAGGGGTTTGATAGACCAAGAAGAGCGAACATATTTACAACTAATTATGATTTACTTTTTGAAGATACTTTTGAAAGAATTATAAATGAAAATCAAAATTGCTTTTTTAATGATGGAAGTATGGGATTTATGAATAAATATTTAAATCCTAATTGGTATAATTTAGTTATATCACAAGCAGGTTATAATGATAATTATAAAAGAGAAATACCAATGATTAATTTGTTAAAAATGCATGGCTCTGTAAGTTGGAAAAAAGAAAATGATAATAGAATAAAAGTATCGTATGAAAAAACAAATGAAATTAAGGTCATTAAAGAATTAGAACATTTAAAATTTATAGATGATATAATTAATGAATTAGGAGATAATTATAATTTTGAAAAATTAAATACAAAATTAGACGAAATATCAAAAGACATAATACAAAAACTAGAAGAATTTATAGAAAAATATATACAATTGGCAATTATAAATCCAAACAAATGGAAATTCCACGATACAGTATTTGAACAACATTATTATCAATTAATTAGAAATTTTAGCTATGAGTTGGAAAAAGAAAACTCAATATTAATAGTATTTGCATTTTCTTTTGCTGACGAACATATTTTAGAAATTTTTAAGAGAATTTTAAGCAATCCAAATTTAGAAGTTATTATTATAGCATTTAGTAAAGATTCAAAAGAAGATATAAAAACAAAAATTGGTAATTATAATAATATTAGTTATTATCCTCTAGATGAAGAGTTTGATAAATCAATTAAAGGCGATTTTGATTATTTTAATAAATTATTGCAAGGAGAATTAGATGGATAATTATTTTATAGTTGGTAATGTTATAGCAATTAAAGGAACGACAGTTGAAATATTAATGAATTCAAATACAAATACTTTAACTTATTTTTATGATGGGAAAACATATAGAGGGATCACAATAGGTGAATATGTTGGAATAATTAGAGGCCCATATAAAATTATTGGTAAAGTTGAAAAAGAATATTTAAGTGATAAAATAAATGATGTTAGTGATCAATCATACATATTAAATAGATTTAAAAGAATTATTGAAATTAAAATTATTGGATATTTTTATAAAGAAAAATTTTATTTTGGAATAAAATTTTTACCAATGATATTTAATGAGGTTACTTTGTTAAGTGATGAAGAAAAGAAAAACATAATCAATCACGGATTAAACACCAATAAAGAGAAATTTGTTATAGAATTTGGAAAAAGTATGCAAGATGATTTGAAAATCTGCTTACCAATTAATGGACTTTTCAACAGTCATATGGGTGTTTTTGGAAATACAGGAAGTGGGAAATCTAACACCTTATCAAAGCTATATACAGAATTATTTCATCATAAAAATTTATCTGTTATAAATAATAGTAAATTTGTATTTCTTGATTTTAATGGTGAATATACAGGCGAAAAAATATTTTTAGATAAGAATAAAAAAATAATTAAATTATCTACTAGAAAAAATAACGCAGATAAAATTAAAATTTCTCCGCAAAATTTTTGGAACAAAGAAACTATTTCAATTTTGTTTTCTGCCACTGAGAAAACACAACAACCATTTATTAATAATATGATCAATTATTATATAAAAAATTATGATATATCGGGAGAATCTATAAAAAAAGGTATAATACAATCTTTCAAACATGTATATGAAGGAAATAATAATAAGGAAAGCTTAAATTTATTAAAAAAGATATATGGTGTATTAAATTTAAAATATGAAGACATTCCTCTTGTAAATTGTCAATGGCATAGTACTGCATCGTCATATTATATAGATAATCGTTATTTTAATAATAATCCATTAACAGAAGATGAAATATCACAATTTTCAGACTTAATTAATGATTTAAATTTAGATGATTTGGGAATAATAGAAAAATTAATATTACTTATAAATTTTCAGTTAATATACAATTTACGATATAATAATATTCAATTTGAACACATAAATCCATTATTAACAAGAGTAGAATCATATAAAAATTTTATAAATAATACACTTGAGATAACCAATGACAATTATGAAGAAACTGTAATTATAATTTCTTTTAAAGATTGTAATTTAGATGCAAAAAAAATTTTACCATTGTTAATCTCTAGACAACTATACCACGAACACATTCAAAAATGTAAAGATAATGAGGCCGTATGTAATACTTGTCATTTAATAATTGATGAAGCACATAACATATTATCTGAACAATCAATAAGAGAAGCTGAAAGTTTTAAAGATTATAGATTAGAAGTCTTCGAACAAATAATAAAAGAAGGTAGAAAATACGGATTTTATCTTACTATTTCTAGTCAACGTCCTTATGATATATCTCCAACTATTATTTCGCAGATTAATAATTACTTTATTCACAGATTGGTAAATGAACTTGACTTAAAAATGCTATCTAATACTATAAATACATTGGATTCAAATTCAAAAAACATGATTCCTAATTTATCCCCAGGTCAATGCGTGATAACAGGAAATCTGTTTGAGCTTCCTATGATAGTGCAAGTAAATAAGTTATCTAAGGAATTATCACCAAATAGCGATAATGCAGATATAATAAATTTATGGAAAATAAATTAAAAATATTGTAAATAATAATAAAATAATATATAATTATATACAGAAAGAGAACAAAGTTCGTAACTTGTATGTGATTCGCTCCAGAGGGAAATATGCTCGAACTTTTCGAGTTTTGATAAATAACTAATTCAGAAATGGATTAGCTTTAGATTATTAATAAATTAATTTTTTTAATAATCTTTTTTTTGTTAAAAATGTTATAATGTATTTTTTTTAAAATAAGAAAAAAAGTTGAATAATTATGTTAAAAATTAATAATAAAATGTGGTATAATTATTTAGGTAGGAGTGATATAACATGAAAAAAACAAAAATAATTTGCAGTATTGGTCCAGCTAGTTGTGGTTATGATGTAATGAAAAAAATGGTTGAAAATGGCATGAATGTTGCTAGAATAAATTTTTCTCATGCTACTTTGGATGAAAGACAAGAAGTAGTTGATATTGTAAAGAAAGTTAGAGAAGATACTAAAGCCAATATTGCAATTTTATATGATACAAAGGGTCCTGAATTTCGTAGTGGGATGCTTGAAAATGATGAAATAAAGTTAGTTGAAGGTAAAACAATTAGAATAGTTAAAGATAATGTTTTAGGAAATGAAAATAGAATAACCGTTAATCATCCAAATTCTATCGATACAATCGATGTTGGACAGACAATTTTATTAGAAAATGGTTTAATGAGTATGGAGGTTATTTCAAAAGAAGATGATGGCATAACTTGTAAAATCATAAGTGGGGGAGTACTTGGAAATAAGAAAAGTCTGAGTGTTCCAGGAGTTCATTTAAATATGCCTTTTATAAGTGAACAAGATGAAGAAGATATTATTTATGCTTGTGAACATGATGGAGATTTTTTAGCATTATCTTTTGTATCCACTAAAGAAGAAGTTTTAAGTGTTAAAGAAATATTAAAAAAACATAATAGAGAAGATATGAAATTAATAGCTAAAATAGAAAGTACAACAGGAATTAAAAATTTGAATCAAATTGTTGAAGCGGTTGATGGAATAATGGTTGCTAGAGGTGATTTGGGAGTTGAAACCGCTATGGAAGAACTTCCAATTTTACAGACAAAAATAATCGAATGTTGTCGTAGACATGGTAAATTTTGTATAGTAGCAACAGAAATGTTAGAATCAATGAAAAAAAATATGCGGCCAACACGAGCAGAGGTATCAGATGTCGCTAATGCTGTTTTAAATGGAACTGACGTAGTAATGCTATCAGGCGAAACAACAACAGGAAAATATCCAGCTGAAACTGTCGAATATATGGCTAAGATTTGCGAAAATATCGAAAAATATTTAGATTGCTCTATTAATCAAAATTATGTAAATAGAACAATTGAAGGAATAATAGCAACAAATGTTGTAGAGACAGTTAATTTATTAGATGTAAAATTGATTGTTGCAACTACTATAAGTGGAGATACTGCTTCATTAGTTAGTAATTTAAGACCAAAATCTTTAATTTTGGCAACTTGTCCAAATGAAAATGTTGCTCGTTCACTAGCTTTAAATTTTGGCGTATATCCAGTAGTAACAAAATTATTTAATTCCACTGATGAAATTGTAAAAGATGCCAAAATAAAAGCAACAGAATTCATGAATCTAGAAAAAAATGATATTATTTTAATAACCGGTGGCTTTTATGATGAGAATAAAAAAGGAAAAACAAATTTTATGAAAATTGAAAGGATATAAAATTCCTTTTTTTCTTGACTAAAACCAATATTTAATTTATAATTATTATTAAGAATAGAAGGGATAAAAATGAATAAAACTAAAATAATTGCTACTGTTGGTCCAGCTACAGCTGATAAAAATATATTAGAACAAATGATTAAAAGTGGTGTTAATGCTTTTAGGATAAATATGAGTTATTCGACACCAACTTTTTGTCGTGGAATTATTAAAATTATAAATGAATTAAATATCGAATTAAAATCTCATGCAGCAATTATACTTGATATAAAGGGGCCAACTATAAAATTAGAACATATTGCAAATGGTAAAGCAAAATTAAACAAAGATGATAAAATAAGAATATATAAAGATAATGTCTTAGGGGATTATACTAAGTTTAGTGTTGATTATAAAAATTTAATTGAAGATGTTCCTTTAAATTCTAAAATGTTTATTGATGGTAATATTGAATTAAAAGTTTTAGAAAAATATGATGATTATTTGCTTTGTAAAGTTATTAAAGAAGGCGAAATAAAAAATAATGATACTTTAAGGTTACCTAATGTTAAATTAAACAGAAATTATTTGTCACTTCAAGATAAAGAAATTATCAAATTTGCTAGTGATAATAATGTTGATTTTTTAGCTTTGTCTTTTATTTCTAGTTCTGAAGATGTTTTAGAAGTAAATGATTTATTAATAAATATTGGCAATGAACATTTACAAATTATTTCTAAAATAGAAAATGAATTTTCTATTGATGATATTGATGATATTATTAAAGTAAGCGATGGAATTATTATCGATAGAAAAGATTTAGGAATAGAAGTACCTTTAGAAAAAATCCCTGGAATTCAAAAAAGAGTTATTTCTAAGTGTCATGCGAATGGAATTATTAGCGTAATTGCCACTGATTTATTATCAAGTATCAATAGTTTCGATTATCCTACTAGAGCAGAGGTATCAGATATTGCTAATGCCGTGTTAGATGGAACTGATTGTATTATGTTATCAGATGAAACGACAATTGGTAAAAGTCCAATTGAAACAGTAAAATTATTAGAAAATATTTTAAAAACGGTTGAACAGGATATTGATTACGAATATATGTTGGAAAAAGCCATTAAAACTGAGAAAAGAGATGCCACTGGTTCTTTAGCATATAGTGTCGCTGGTTGTGCGCTAAGATTAAATTGCAAAGCTATATTTACGCCAACTATGAGTGGTTATACAGCAAAAAAAATAAGCAGATTTAGACCAATTTGTCCCATTATCGCACCTAGTCCTAATGAGTTAACAACAAAATCTTTAGCTTTAAATTTTGGCGTTTATCCAATATTAATTGATGATTTACAAAATTTAGATTCAATTATTGAAAAAAGTAAAAAACTTGCTAAAGATGTTTTACAGTTAAAAGAAAAAGATAATATTGTCATTACTGGTGGATATCCGTTTAAAAAAATAAAATATACAAATTTTATGAAAATAGAAGAAATATAAGGAGGGGTAATCATGTACGATTTAGGCGAACATTTTAAAATAGATTATGAGCGAATTAGACCTAATCCTGCTAGTGTATTACAAGGCAATAAATATCGATTCACTGTTTTGTCGGATAGGCTAATTAGGATCCAATATAGTGAAAGTGGAACATTTTCTGATGAACCAACGTTATTAGCTAAAAATAGAAATTTTCCTAAAGTTAATTTTCAAACTAAAGAAGATAAAAATTATTTAGAGATAATTACTCCTTATTTTAGAATATATTATGAAAAAGAAAAGAAGATAACAAATAATAATGCTTTTAAAGTTGAAATTTTAAATACTGATAAAGTTTGGTATTATAAACATGTTGAAGCAAAGAATTATGAAACACCTGTTATAATTGAAAAAGGAAAAATAGAAAATATTAAAAGTTTATATTCATTGGATGGTTTTGTTTCAATAGATGATTCACAAGGAAAAATAATATGCGAAGATGGAACAATAAGAGATAATAATAATGATGGTATTGACATATATTTATTTGTTTATTTAAATGATTTTGATTTGTGTTTGAAAGATTATTTTACTTTAACTGGATTTCCTGCTTTGATTCCAAGATTTGCTTTAGGAAATTGGTGGAGTAGAAATAATGACTATAATGATTCTTCTTTAAAAATTTTAGTTGATGATTTTAATAAATATAAAATACCAATTTCAGTTATTTTATTGGATAAAGATTGGCATGTAAGGACATATAAAGATAAAGAACATTTAAAAACTGGATTTACGTTCAATAAAGACTTGTTTAAAGCTCCATATGAAATGATTTCTTATTTACATAATCAAGGAATTAGAGTTGGGTTAAATATTAATCCAACAGAGGGCTTTTATGATATAGATGAGTATTTTGAACAAGCAAAAAAATATTTAGCTGTTGATGAAAATGGAGTTATACCATATAATGTTTTAGATCCTAAGTGGATAGATGTTTATTTAAAATTATATATTCATCCATTAGACGCTTTAGGTGTAGATTTTTATTGGTTAGATCATTATGACAGAAAAAATACTATTGAAGACTTTTTGTTAAAGCATTATCAGTTTTATGATATGAATAGGAACTATAAAAGAAGACCAATGATGTTATCTTATAGTTCTGAATTAGCTCAACATCGTTATTCTGTTTTATATTCCGGAAAAACAAAAGTAAGTTGGGATTCTTTAAAACAAATTCCTAAATTTAATAGTGCCGCTACTAATATAGGCGTTAGTTTCTTTAGTCATGATATAGGAGGATATTTTAAAGGTGTTGAAGATAATGAATTGTACACAAGATACGTTCAATTAGGTGTATTTTCTCCTATATTTAAATTTGGTGCAGATTGTGGCAAATATTATAAAAGAGAACCATGGCGTTGGAGCGTTAAAACTTTAGGTATTGTAAGAGATTATTTACAATTAAGACATAAGATGTTGCCTTATTTATATAGTGAAGCTTATAAATATTCTAAAGATGGAACACCTTTAATTAAACCAGTTTACTATGTAGCTAAAGAAATGTATGATGATTTATTATATAGCGATGAATATTATTTTGGTAGTCAATTATTTGTTTGCCCAATAACTAAGAAAAAAGATTATGTTATGAATAGGGTTGTTCATAGATTTTATATGCCAGAAGGTATTTGGTATGACTTTTTTACAGGTCAAAAATATCCAGGTAATAATAATTATGTTACATTCTATAAAGATCAAAATTATCCTGTATTTGCTAAAGCTGGTAGCATTATACCATTAGGTTCAAATGAAAATTTAAATGATACAACGCCACCTAAAAATATGGAAATTCATTTTTTCCCTGGTGTAAGCAATGAATATTTATTATATGAAGATGATGGTATATCAAGTTTATATCAAAAAGGATTTTATTTATTAACTAAAATAGAGTATAATTATATGCCAAGTAATTATACTGTTATAATTAGAGCTTTAGAAGGTAAAAGTGGTATTGTTCCTGAATATCGTAATTATAAATTAATATTTAGAAATGCTAAAAAAGCATCAGATGTTATTGTTTATGAAAATAGGGGACAAATTGATTGCAAATCATATGTATCTGGTCCAGATTTTGTTGTTGAGATAAATGATGTAAAATCAATAAGTCAATTAACTGTTAATTGTAAAGGAAAAGATATTGAATTTGATCCTACTAGACTAATTAATGATGATATTGCTGGAATATTAGACGATTTACAAATTGAAACATTGATGAAAGAAAAAATAGATTCAATAATATTCAGCGATTTACCAATTAAGAAAAAGAGAATAGCTATAAGAAAATTAGGAAGATATAAATTAGATAGAAAATTTATTAAGTTATTCTTAAGATTATTAGAATACATTAGTACAGTCTAATGTATTTTTTATACAATATGAAAATAGTTCTAATATTAACTATTCATATAAAATAAATAACAAAAGTGAAAGTAATCAAAGAAGGATAAATATCTAATTGGAAGATTAAAAGTAGTCAAATTTATTTGACTTTTGTTCTAAAATAATATTGTATTTAGTTTTGTTTTATAATATAATATTAAATAGTTTGGAGGCATTTTATGTTACTTGGATTTATAATATCATTTTTAATTGTTTATTTATTTTATTTGTTTACAGTAATATTACAAGCTAAAAAATATGATAAATTTAAAAGAAGTAATCAAGTTATGTATTTTGTTAATAAATACAAGATTAATATTAATAAAATAAATATGAAAAAATTTACTAATATTTTAGGATTAACTAATTCATTAATTATAAGTATTGCTTTTGCAACTACATTTTTAGTTGATAATTTAATATTGCAATTATTAGTTGGATTAATTGTTTTGATACCTCTAATTTTTGTATTTTATAGTTTAATAGGTAATTATTTAAAAAAGGAGTGTAAATAATGAATACAGATTATATTGAAAGAAAATGGCGTAGATATTGGGAAGAAAATAATACTTTTAGGACAGATATTTGGGATTTTAGTAAACCAAAATTTTATGCTTTGGATATGTTTCCTTATCCATCAGGAGTAGGATTACATGCAGGGCATCCAGAAGGATATACTGCTACTGACATTGTTTGTCGTATGAAACGAATGCAAGGATACAATGTATTGCATCCAATGGGATTTGATTCTTTTGGATTACCAGCAGAACAATATGCGATTCAAACTGGTAATCATCCTGCTATTTTTACTAATAAAAATATTGAAATATTTACTGAACAATTAAAAAAAATTGGATTTTCATTTGATTGGGAACGTTGTGTTTCAACAAGTGATCCTGATTATTATAAATGGACACAATGGATATTTAGTAGATTATACGAAGATGGTTTAGCTAAACAAATAGATATGCCGGTTAATTGGTGTCCAGAATTAGGAACAGTTTTAGCTAATGATGAAGTTGTTGATGGTAAAAGTGAACGTGGAGGATATCCAGTAATTAGAAAAAATATGAAACAATGGGTTATTGATATACCTAAATATGCAGAGAAATTACTAAATGGATTAAATGAAATAGATTGGCCAGAATCAACTAAAGAAATGCAAAGAAATTGGATAGGTAAGTCTATCGGAGCACATGTTAAATTTAAAGTAGATGATTATGAATTTACAGTTTTTACAACAAGATGTGATACTTTATTTGGGGCAACTTACTGTGTGCTTGCTCCTGAACATGAGTTAGTAGATAAAATATCTACTAATAAAAAAGAAGTTGAAGCATATAAAAAACTTTGTGCTTCTAAATCTGATTTGGAAAGAACAGAATTAAATAAAGAAAAAACTGGTGTGTTTACCGGTGCTTATGCAATAAATCCTGTTAATAATCAAAAAATTCCTATTTGGATTTCTGACTATGTTTTAGCTAGTTATGGTACAGGTGCTATTATGGCAGTTCCTGCTCATGATGAAAGAGATTATGAATTTGCTAAAAAATTTAATATAGATATTATTCCAGTAATCGAAGGTGGCGATATATCTAAAGAAGCTTATGTTGGTGATGGATTACATATTAATTCTGAATTTCTAAATGGCTTGAATAAAGAAGATGCTATTAATAAAATGATTGACTGGTTGGAAGAAAATAATTTAGGTTATAAAAAAATAAATTATCGTTTAAGAGAATGGATTTTTGCTCGTCAACGTTATTGGGGAGAACCAATTCCAATAATCCATTTGGAGAATGGTAAAGACATATTGGACGAAAATTTACCTTTAATATTACCTGAATTAGAAGATTATAGTCCTTCCAAAAATGGGTCTTCACCTTTAGATAAAGCAACTGATTGGGTAAATGTAGAAGTAAATGGTGTAAAAGGGAAAAGAGAAACTTCAACCATGCCTGGTTCAGCTGGTTCTAGTTGGTATTTTTTAAGATATATTGATCCACATAACGATAAAGAAATTGCTGATAAAAAATTAATTGAACATTGGATGCCAGTTGACTTATATGTTGGTGGGCCAGAGCATGCTGTAGGTCATTTATTATACTCACGAATGTGGAATAATTATTTATATGATAAAGGAATAGTAAGTGTTAAAGAACCATTTAAAAAATTAGTTCATCAAGGTATGATTTTAGGAGAAAATGGTATTAAAATGGGAAAAAGATATCCTGAATATGCTATAAATCCTAATGATGTAGTAGATGAATATGGTGCTGATACATTACGTTTATACGAAATGTTTATGGGACCACTTGAAGCAGATAAACCATGGAGTAAAAAAGGTGTCGAGGGAGCTCATAGATTTTTAGAAAGAGTTTACAGATTATACGAAGAAAAAGTTAAAGATGTTACTAATAAAAATTTGGAAAAAATATATCATCAAACAGTTAAAAAAGTAACGCAAGATTATGAAACATTAAATTTCAATACAGCAATTTCACAAATGATGATATTTGTAAATGCTGTTTACAAAGAAGATGTATTTCCATTAGAATATGCTACTAATTTTGTTAAATTATTAAATCCAATTGCTCCATTCATAACTGAAGAAATTTGGCAAATGTTAGGTCACGATAAGACAATTGCTTATGAAGATTGGCCAACTTATGATGAAGAAAAGACAAAAGAAGAAGAATTTGAAATGGTTGTTCAAGTAAATGGTAAAGTAAGAGGAAAAATAGTAGTAAGTATGGAAACTTCTAAAGATGAGATGGAAGTACTAGCAAAAAAATTAGATAATGTAAAAAAATATATTGAAAATAAAGAAATAGTAAAAATAGTTACTGTACCTAAGAAATTAGTTAATATTGTAATAAAATAAGGAGATGAAATATGAAAGATATATTGATAGGAGGAGCTTGGCCATATGCTAATAATTCTTTGCATATTGGCCATTTAGCTGCTTTACTTCCTGCAGATATAATTGCACGTTATCATAGAGGGTGTGGTAATCGTGTCATTTATGTATCTGGCACAGATTGTCATGGGACTCCTATTACTGTAAGAGCAAAAAAAGAGGGTATAAATCCAATAGACATTGCCAACAAATATCATAATGAATTTGTTAATAGTTTTAAGTCTTTAGATTTTTCTTATGATTTTTATACAGCCACTATGACAAATGAACATAAAAAACAAGTTCAAGAATTCTTTAAAATAATTTTAAAGAATGGATATATTTATGAAAAAGAGGAAGAACAAGATTTTTGTCCTAAATGTAATGAATATTTGTCGGATCGAGAAGTAGTAGGTATTTGTCCACATTGTGGTGGTCATGCGATGGGTGAACAATGTGATGATTGCTTAAGTCCTATTAATCCTAAAGAATTAAAAGATAAAAAATGTAAAATATGTGGAACTAGTACCATAGTTAAAAATAATAAACATTTATATTTTAAATTGTCTAGTTTTCAAGATATATTGACTAAATATGTTGAATCACATAAAGAAGATTGGCGTAAAAATGCTTATAATGAAACAATGAAATATCTTAATTTAGGATTAATCGATAGAGCTACTACTCGCCAACTTACTTGGGGAGTAGATGTTCCAGTAGATGGTTATGAAGATAAAAAAATTTATGTTTGGATTGAAGCAGTACTAGGTTATTTAACTGCATCAATGAAAGTATGTAAAGATAGAAATATTGATTTTGATTCATTTATAACTGATCATAAAGATTTAATAACTTACTTTGTTCATGGTAAAGATAATATCACGTTTCATACAATTATTTATCCAGCTTTATTATCTGCAATTAATCCTAAATATCAATTACCTAAAAAAATTATATCTTGTGAATATGTCAATATGAATGATGAAAAAATGAGTAAGTCAAAAGGCAATTTAATAACAATGGATGAATTAGCTAATACATATAATAAAGATACAGTTAGATTTTATATGATATTTAATGGACCTGAAAAGAAAGATGTTAATTTTACTAGAGATGATTTGGTATTAGCTCATAATAAATTTTTAGTAGGAGTAATTGGTAATTTTATTAATCGTAATTTATCGTTCATCAATAAAAAATTTGATGGTGTTATTAAGAAAGCAGAAATTGATGTTGATATCATGGCACGTACAAAAGCTATCTATGATGAAGTAGGTAAATTGATTACCGATGGCGAATTAAAAGAAGCTTTAAATAAGATTATTGAATATGCTACCTTAGGTAATAAATATTATGACGAAAGACAACCTTGGGTACAAGTTAAAGAAGATATTAATGCATTTAATGAAACGACTTATACTTGTGTTTATATAATGGCTAATTTATCTAATTTATTAAATCCATTTATTCCAAGTAGTGCTGATAAAATAAAAAATATGTTATCATTAAAACCATTTAAATGGGAAGAATATAAATTAGATAGTGATAT
>CALVSP010000037.1 GCA_944359065.1 uncultured Bacilli bacterium | reverse complement strand
ATTAGTCTTTAATTTTTATAACTGTATATCTATTAGGTGTTTCACCATAACTAACAGATTCTAATCCATCAAATTCTGCTACAATAGCATGAACTTGTCTTCTTTCATAAGAATTCATTGGATCTAATTTAACTTCAACTTTAGTTTTCAATACTTCTTTACATATTTTTTTAACTTCATATTCTAAATTTTTTAATTTTTTAGCTTTATAATTACTTACATCAACTATAATTCTTAAATTAAATTGATTTAATTCTTTAAATGATTGTCTTAATACTAATTGAATAGCATTTAATGTTTTACCATCTTTACCAATTAAAATGTTATTATTATCACTTACTAATAAAATATTGATATTTTCATCTTCAATTTTTATTTCATAATTAATTTCTAAATTCATATTTTTACTTAATTCTTTAATAAATTTTTTTATTTCATTAATTATTTCTTCTTTAGTAATTGCTTCTAATTGATATTTTTTTCCTTTAAATAAACCACTTTCTAATTCTTTTGATACTGTATAAGCATCTTTTAATTCATTATTACATTGTTCTTTTAATGTTTCAATGTTTTTTCCTTCGTATTTATGCAATGTGATCATTTTTCTTTCTCCTTTTAACTAATAAATTTTGGACGATTGTAAAACTACTATTAACTATCCAATATAAAGCAATTCCCGTTGATATTGTAAATGATGCGATTGAAATCATAGCTATACTTATATTCATCATCATTTTCATTTGATTAGCTTGTTCACCAGATGGATTCATTGAAGTATTCAATTTAAATGAAAAATAAGTAGCAGATATTACTAATGCACTAAATATTAAATAGTAAAATTGACCATTAGATAAAGCATTAAGAGGCGTTAAACCTAAGTTTATACCATAGAAATTTTCTTCTAAAACAACAGGTAATCTATATAAAGCTTCATAAAAAGCAAAGAATAATGGAATTTGGATTAAAGCAAATAGACAACCTGACATTGGATTAATGTTATAATCTTTATATATTTTCATCATTTCTTGTGCTTTCAACATTTGTGATTGTTGATCGGTTTTACCTTTATATTTTTGTTCTAGCTTATCTAATTTTGATTTAGCAGAATTTAAATTTTCTGATTGCATAGCTGTTTTTTGAGTTAATGGGAATAATACTAATCTAATTAATATTGTAACTAAAATAATAGCCCAACCATAATTTTTAGTAAATGTACCTATTTGAATAATTAACCACGCTAATGTTTTAACGAATAGAGTAGTCCATAATCCTTCATTTTCTGCAAACACTTGAAATTCAGTACAATATGCAACATCAGAAATATCGAAGGTATTATTTAATTCTTCTATTTTTTTATCATATTCTTCTTGCGATAAAGCACCACTATTTAATTGTTCATCTAGTTTTACTTTATTTTGTTCCTTTAAATTATTAAATTCTTCTTCAGTTGATTCAGTTTTACATAAAATATTTTCTACAACTCTTTGTCCAGTGGATTCAATTACAACTGGTTGTTTTTCATAAGTTTTATATTTTGTACATCCAGTTAATAATAAAATAGCAGTTAAAATTAATATTATTTTCTTATTCATCTTTATCTCCTTTAATTAAATTATTTCTTGATAATACTTCTAATAAATTTGTTTCCATTTCATTATAAGATTTATTTAAAATATTACTACCTACTATTATAATACAATTAAAGCCATTTTGGTAGTCTTTTTTAGCAACAATATGCCTTAATTGTCTTTTTACCTTATTTCTTATAACTGCTTTTCCAACTTTTTTACCAACCGAAAATCCGAAACGATAATTTTTTTCTTTATTTCTTTCTATATATAGTATATAGTCCTTATATTTATATGGTTTATTATTTTTAATTATTCTTTGAAAATCTATATTTGATTTAACAATATGTTCTTTATTCATATAATCACTCCTACATTAAGAAAACACCACTGTGTATCAGTGGTGTATTAATGAGCTAAAACTTTACGTCCTTTTTTACGACGATTACTTACTACCTTAGTTTTAACACGTGCTAAAAAACCCATTTTTTTACTTCTTTTTCTATTATTTGGTTGATAAGTTCTTTTCATTATAATCCACCTCCAACATTTCGTTTTTTTGATTGCTTTATTAATTATATAGATAAAAGTCATTTTTGTCAAATATTTTTATTTATTTTTTTAAATATCATTATTGATAAAGTATAATTGTTAATTTATAATTAATTATTAGAGATATATTTAATAGTTGAGTGTCCTCTTTTTTTATAAGGAGGTGATTCTATGTGGAAAGGTTTCTATGCAATATTTGATAATATTAGTTATTATAATAATATTATTAAAACAAGATTCAAAAAACTAGAATAGAATAAAACACTTAACATAAAGTTCGATTATGATAAGTGTTTTTCAAAAAAACTATAAATTCATAGAGAAACACTCAACACGAACAATTAAATGTATCTCTTTTTTAATATATGAATTAATTCATATCTGTATACATTATAAATTATTTTATTTCATTTGTCAACTACAAATTAAGGTTCGATTCTATTTGGACCTCTAAAGATAAACATCGTTTCTTTTAATGAATTAGTTTCTAATAATAACATTGTAAGTCTATCGATACCGATGGCAAAACCACCGTGTGGAGGACAACCATATTTAAAGAATTCTAAATAAAATTTAATATCTTGATCTAATCTTTTTTCTAATGCTTGATTTTTAAGTATTTCATAGCGATGTTCTCTTTGAGCTCCAGTAGTTATTTCACAACCTTTCCATATTAAGTCATAACCCTGTGGAATATTGTTTTCTCTCATATGATAGAATGCTCTTTTTTTAGGACTGAAATCTGTTATAAATACAAATTCGTGATTATATTTTTCTTTTATGTATTTTGATGCTAATTTTTCTGCTTCAGCATTCATATCTCCAACATCTTCAAAATTAACTTCAAAATTATATTTATCTTTTAATTTACCATATAATTCTTCTAATTTTATTCTTGGAAAAGGTTTTGTTGGAACTATTACATCTACATTAAATAATTTTTTTATTTCTTCACCATATTGTTCTTTGACTGCAGTTAATCCGCTAATTAGTAAATCTTCTTCAAAATTCATAACATCTTCAAAACTATCAATATAACTTATTTCAATATCAAATGAAGTAAACTCTGTAGTATGACGATAAGAATTAGAGTTTTCTGCACGAAATGCTGGCGCTATTTCAAAAACTTTATCAAATCCACTTGCTAAAGCCATTTGTTTGTAAAATTGAGGACTTTGAGCTAAATATGCTTTTTTATCAAAATATTTTAATTCAAATACTTCTGAACCAGATTCACTAGCAGTTCCAATTATTTTAGGTGTATGTATTTCAATAAAATTATTTTTAATGACAAATTCACGCATTGCATTAATTAGACAGGTTTGAACTTTAAACATAAGAATATTTTTTTCACTTCTTAAATCTAAAAATCGATAATTTAATCTTGTATCTATTAATGCAGAATTACTATCTTTGTAATTAAGTGGTAAATCAGATAGACATTTACTAGTTATTTCAATATTATTAGGAATTAATTCCATTCCGTTTAATTTTACTTTTTCGTTTTCTAATAGTATTCCTCTTACTTTAATAGTGCTTTCAACAGATAAATTATCCACAATATTATTTAATTCAGAATTATTTTCATTTTTTTCAATAGTTATTTGGATTTTACCATTTATATCTCTTACTATTAAAAATTGAACATATTGTAAATTACGAATACTATCAACAAATCCTTCAATTGTAATTTCTTTTCCTAAATATTGTTTTAAATTATCAAAATAAATCTTTTTCATATAATCCCTCCTACAAAAAAACAGTTATCATCCATAAAGGGACGAATAACTGTTAAATCCGCGGTACCACCCAATTTATTATATATTTATAATCACTTATTAAAATAACGGTTTTATCCGACTTATCCTACTATAATTTCAAATAAATAGCTCCAAAGTGTCTTTCATTTCATCACATTATTGTATTTCACCAAACTACAACTCTCTAAAAATATTAATAAAATTACTCCTCTTTTTCTTCGCTGATGAAATAAGTATAATAGAATTTGTTTTTTTTGTCAAATTTTCTTTAACAAATTCTTAACAATTGCTTTATAAAAAAAATATGTTATCCACAATTATTAAAGTTATCCACATTTTTATTAACATATGTGGAATATTTTATTAACATATTATTTGACATGTGTATATACTTATCCACATAGTTGTGGATAAGCCGTATTTCCCAACAAAATTAATGCTTTTATAATGTGGAAAATATGTTTTTTTCTATTTTTTTATAGCGTTTTTATTAAAAATAGTGTAGAATATATGTGTATAAAGTGGGTGATAGTTTATGGATATCAACAGTATTTGGAATTCTTTTTTAGAAAAGATGGAAGCAAATTTAACGCCAGTATTATATGATATGTGGTTTTCTGAAACTAAATTAGTTGAATTAAATGAAGAATACGCTAAAATATTAGTTCCTATGCCTGTGCATAAAAAACATTTAAAAGAAAACTATATTGATTTAATTGAAAAAACATTCACTGATGTTACTGGATCTATTTTTAAATTTGAATTTGTTACTGAAGATGAATTAAATAGTGAAAGTATCATTGATGTCGATGAAATTGGTGTACCTGAATCAGCAATTCAACAAACTAATTTAGATCCGAAATATACTTTTGAATCTTTTATATCAGGAACTAGTAATAAATTTGCTAAAGCTTCGGCTCTAGCAGTTGCTGAACAACCGGGAAATATGTATAATCCGCTATTTATATATGGAAAAAGTGGATTAGGAAAAACTCATTTAATGCATGCTATTGGTAATTATATTAAAGATAATAGCAGAAAAAAAGTTTTATATGTTACTGCTGATACATTTGTCAATGATTTTTTAAAATTATATCGCAAAGATAATGATAGTAATTTTGATAATATTGATAGTTTTAAAGAAAAATATCGCAATGTTGATGTTTTAATGATTGATGATATTCAATATTTGGAAATTGCTCATAAAACGCAACAAGAATTTTTCAATACTTTTAATGAATTATACACCAATAAAAAGCAAATTGTTATTGCTTCTGACCGTTCTCCAGATGATTTAAAGAAATTAGAAGAAAGATTAAGAACAAGATTTGTTTGGGGATTAATTGTTAATATTCTTCCACCAGATTATCAACTAAGAATAGATATTATTGAAAGAAAAATTGATAGTAATAACTTAAATGTCTTTTTTCCACAGGATGTAAAAGAATATATTGCTAACAATTGTACAACTGATATTAGAAAACTTGAAGGAGCGATTACTAGAACTATTGCTTATGCAACTATTATGAATGGTTCTGATATAACTTTAGAACTAGCGATGGATGCTTTAAAAGAATATTTTGGTGGTAGTGTTATATCGAAAAACAAAATTGAACAAGTTCAACAAATTATCGCTAATAATTATAATATAAGTTTAGAAGATATAAGAGGAAAAAGAAAATCAAATGATATTACTATTCCAAGACAAATTGCTATGTACATATGTAGAGTATATTTAAAAGAATCTCTACCAAAAATTGGAGCAGAGTTTGGCGGAAAAGATCATACGACAGTTATGCACGCTGTTAATAAAATAAAAAAAGAAGTGGAAACAAATGATGAATTAAATATCGAAATCAATAAAGTTATTTCCCAACTACCGTGGATAACTCAATAATATCCACACACTTTTCCACCTTATATTTCAATATATTTTATAAGGTTAAAACAAAGTTATCCACATTATCCACATCTATAATAATAATATATATATAATATAAATAAAAAAAGGAGCTGAAAGTTATGAACTTTAAAATTAAAAAAGAACATTTAGTAAAACATTTAAATTATGTTATTAAAGGTATATCTAATAAAAATATTAGACCTATTCTTAATTGTATTAAATTTGAATTAACTAATGAAGGATTATATTTATCTAGTACTGATAATGAAATAGCAATTAAAACTTTTATTACTAAAAAAGAAATCGAAGAAGGATATGAATGTGGTAAATTTGTAGTATTTGGGAAATATATATTTGATATTATAAGAAAACTTCCTAATGAAATTATTAGTATTGAAGAAGTAATGGATTCAAAAATATTTATTTCCACAGCAAATAGTTCATTTTCTTTAAATTGTAACAATGTGAATGAATTTCCAGATTTAGAATTAGAAGATTGTAAGAATCCTATTATATTAAGTAATAAAATTTTAAAAAATATATTTAATCAAACAACTTTTGCGGCATCTACACAAGAATCTCGTCCAGCAATTACTGGTATGAATTTTAAAATATCAAAAAATATACTAGAATGTACAGCAACCGATTCTTATCGTTTAGCTAAAAAAACAATAATTTTAGAAAATACTGTGGATGAAGATATAAATATTATAATTCCGACTAAAAATTTAATTGAATTATCAAGAATGTTTAGTGATGAAGAAGAAAATGTTGAAATCCATATATTTAATAATAAGATAATATTTAAATTTGGAACAATAATTATGTTATCAAGATTGATAAATGGTACTTATCCTGATGTTTCAAGATTAATTCCAACCGACTTTTTATTAAAAATAACTGTGGATATGCATGATTTTTATTCATTATTAGATCGTGTATCATTATTTTCCACAGAAGAAGAAAAAAATACTGTTAAATTAGAATGTACAGATAATACTGTTGTAGTTACATCAAATATTCCAGAAATAGGAAATGTTGTGGAAAAGATTGAAGTAGAAAAAAATAATGAAGAAAATATTAAAATTGCTTTTTCTTCAAAATATATGATGGATGCTATAAAGGTATTAGATTGTGATAAAATTGAATTGGCTTTCAACGGGGAAATAAAACCAATTATCGTTAAAAATCCCGAAGATGAAAATTTAATTCAATTAATAGTACCTATAAAAACATATTAAAATACAACAAAATTGTATTTTTTTTGTACTTTCGACACAATTCGACAAATTTCGACATATTATTTATGATATAAGAGATAAGCCAATTTATTGGCTAGATGGGGGGATATTATGGTTGAGGAGTATTTTATTAACGAAGATACATTATTATTATTACCAAAAGATAAAAGAACGACTAAAATATTAGATATTAATGGTGAATATGTTATTAAAAAAAATATTTTTGACTTAGTCGAAGAAAGTTGTCAGTATTATGGTAGTAGTTACAATGGTCGATATGTAAGCGCTAAAAAAACTTTAGATATGGACTATAAATTGCCTATTATTATTGATGAAGTAAAAGAAGTTGTTTTATTTCCCACTTGTTCACCAAAATTAAGTAAATGTATGTGGATATGTGTTAATAATGTAGAAAATTATAGTAAAAATAAGAAAAAATCCGTTATTAAATTTATTAATGGGAAATCTTATGAAGTTGACATAACGCTTAATGTTTTAGAAAATCAAATTATGCGTGCAACTTTATTGTTGATGAAATTAAAAAAAAGAAAAACTAATCCAAAAAAAATAGGTTAAATGCCTATTTTTTTACTTCTTTTCTCCTTATTTGTGATATAATATATATGTGAGTATGGGTGTACATAAATACATAAAATACGAAAATTTGGACATTTATTAAAAAAAGAGGTGACTTTATGTATTTAGATGAATTACAACTTCAAAATTTTCGCAATTATGATTCATTAAAAATAAAATTTAATAGTCATGTTAATATTATTTATGGCAATAATGCTCAAGGAAAGACCAATTTATTAGAAAGTATTTATGTTTTAGGTCTTACTAAATCACATTTATTAGATAACAATTTGATTCAAAATGGTAAAAATAGTTGCAAAATAAAAGGAACAGTTAAAAAAAATAAATTAAAAACAAAATACGAAATAAATTATATTGATGAGAAAAAAACTTTAAAAATCGATAATCAAGAGATAAAAAAAATAACAGAATATATTAATAATAGTTTAAATATTATTATTTTTTATCCTGAAGATTTAGAAATAATAAAAGGAGCTCCTAATAATCGTAGGAATTTTTTAAACTTAGAGCTTAGTCAATTATCAGATAATTATTTAAAATTATTAACTGAGTTTAATAAATTATTGAAAATTAGAAATGATTATTTAAAAAAAATGGCTAAAAATATCGAAGTTGATAATACTTATTTTCAAATCATAACTAATTATTTTGTGGATAAATCTCTTTTAATTTATAAAATGCGTAAAAAATTTATTGATAAATTAAATGAACACTGTGGAAAAGTATTTGAAGAAATAACGAAATTGCCTAATTTTAGAATAGAATATGTTACAAATTATGAAGTAGATGATATAAAAAATAATTTGTTAAATAAATTAAATAAAAATTTAAAAAAAGAAATAAAGTTGGGAAGTACTTTATATGGACCACATCGGGATGAATTAGAATTTTATTTGGGAAATAATAATTTAAAAATATATGGTTCACAAGGACAAAAAAGAATGGCTGTTTTGGCAACAAAATTAGCAGAAATACCTATTTTTAAACAATTTAAAAATACTAATCCCATTTTATTGTTAGATGATGTATTTAGTGAATTAGACGACATAAAGAAAAATAATGTTATCAAATATTTAGCTGAAGATATTCAAGTTATTATAACAACTACTGAAATTAAAAAAATAAACAAGAAAAAGTTTTCTTCAGTCAGTATATTTAAGATAAAAAATGGCGAAATAATAAGAACAGAAGAGGTGGAAAAATGAAAGAAAGTCATTACGATGCTTCTGATATTCAAGTATTAGAAGGATTAGAAGCAGTAAGAAAAAGACCAGGTATGTATATCGGTACTACTAGTAGTAAAGGATTACATCATTTAGTTTGGGAAATAGTTGATAATGCTATTGATGAGGCTTTAGCCGGTTATTGTGATGATATTGAAATAACAATTAATAAAGATAATTCAATAACAGTAAAAGATGATGGTCGTGGAATACCAACAGGAATTCACGCTAAAACAGGTTTATCTACAGTAGAAACAGTATATACTGTTTTACACGCTGGTGGTAAATTTGGTGGTGGCGGATACAAAGTATCTGGTGGTCTACACGGTGTTGGAGCATCTGTTGTTAATGCTTTAAGTAGTTGGGTAGAAGTTAAAGTATATCAAAATGGTAAAGTATATTTTATTAGATTTGAAAACGGTGGTCATACAGTTGAACCTTTAAAAATAATCGATGAATGTTCACCTGATCGAACTGGAACTACTGTCACATTTAAACCAGATCCAGAAATATTTACGGAAACTACTATTTACGACTATGATGTATTAAAGACAAGAATAAGAGAATTAGCCTTTTTAAATAAAGGCTTAAGATTATTATTAATCGATGATCGTGATCCATTAAACATAAAAAAAGATGAATTTGTTTACGAAGGTGGTATTAGTGAATATGTTAAGATGTTAAATGAAAATAAAACTCCAATTCACGAACAAATAATTCATTTAGAAGGTTCTGAAGATGATATCTCTGTTGAGGTCGCATTACAATATAATGAAGGATATTCATCAAATGTTTATTCATTTACTAATAATATTAATACTTATGAGGGTGGTACACACGAAGAAGGTGTTAAAAGGGCTTTAACAAGAATAATTAATAATTATGCACGCAATAACAAAATATTAAAAGATAATGATGAGCCTTTATCAGGAGAAGACGTGCGTGAAGGTTTGACAATGATTATTTCTTGTAAACATCCAAATCCACAATTTGAAGGACAAACTAAAACAAAATTGGGAAATAGTGAAGTAAGAAAAATAGCTGATGATTTATTTAGTGAAGGTTTTGAAAGATTTTTATTAGAAAATCCTACTGAAGCAAAGTTAATTGTCGAAAAATCAATGACCGCAGCCCGTGCTAGAGTTGCTGCTAAAAGGGCTCGTGAATTAACAAGAAGAAAAGGTGGTTTAGACACAATTAATCAATGGGGTAAATTAACTGATTGTACTAGTAAAGATGCTAGTATATCAGAAATATTTATCGTCGAAGGAGATTCAGCAGGTGGCTCTGCTAAAGGTGGAAGAGATCCTAAAACGCAAGCAGTTTTACCTTTAAGAGGAAAAATATTAAATGTTGAAAAGGCTAGATTAGATAAAATATTGGCTAATGAAGAAATAAGAAGTATGATTACCGCATTTGGTACAGGTATTGGTGATGAATTTGATATTAATAAATTAAGATATCATAAAATTATTATTATGACCGATGCCGATGTCGATGGATCTCATATTAGAATATTATTATTAACATTATTTTATAGATTTTTTAAACCTGTTATTGAAGGTGGATATGTTTATGCAGCTCAACCACCACTTTACAATATAAAACATGGTAAGACAACAAAATATGTTTTAAATGAAGAAGAAAGAGATGCTTATATAGCAGATTTGTTAGAAAAAAATCCAAACATTAAGTATGAAGTAAGTCGTAATAAAGGTTTAGGTGAGATGGATGCTCACGAATTGTGTGATACAACTATGAATATTGAAAATAGAACATTAATTCAAATTACTATCGATGATGCAATAAGGGCAGATCAAGTATTTGAAACATTGATGGGTGAACAAGTTGATCCACGACGTGAATTTATCGAAAATAATGCTGTATATGTAGAAAATTTGGATATTTAGGAGGTAATTATGGATAAGTTAGAACAAAGAAATATTGTAAATGAAGTAGAAAAATCTTTTCTTGAATATTCAATGAGTGTTATTGTATCACGTGCGTTGCCAGACTTAAGGGATGGTTTAAAACCGGTCCATAGACGTATCTTATACACAATGTTTGAAGACAATTTAACGCCAGATCGTCCATTTAGGAAAAGTGCTACAACAGTTGGTGCAGTTTTAGGTAGATATCATCCTCATGGCGATACCTCAGTATATGATGCAATGGTTCGTATGGCTCAAGACTTTAGTTATCGTTATGTTTTAGTAGAAGGTCACGGTAACTTTGGCTCTATTGATGGTGATGGTGCAGCAGCTTACCGTTATACTGAAGCAAGACTATCTAAATTATCGCTAGAATTATTAAGAGATATTAATAAAAACACTATTGATTTTACGCCAAACTTTGATAATACTACTAAAGAGCCAGTTGTTTTACCAAGTAGATTTCCTAATATTTTAGTAAGTGGTACTATGGGAATCGCTGTTGGGATGGCGACTAATATCCCCCCACATAATTTAGGGGAAGTTATAGATGGTTGCGTTGCTTATATTGATAATAATGATATTACTATTCCTGAATTGATGGAATATATTAAAGGTCCAGATTTCCCAACTGCAGCAACTATTTTGGGAAATAGTGGCATTAAAAAGGCTTATGAGACAGGGAAAGGTACTATAACTATTCGCAGTAAAGTTGAAATAGTTGAAAATAATAATAAAACACAAATTGTTGTAACCGAATTACCTTATCAAGTTAATAAAAAAGCTTTACAAGAGCGCATTGCTGAATTAGTAAGAGATAAAATAATCGATGGTATTAGTGATTTACACGATGAAACTAATTTAAAAAATGGTATTAAATTAGTTATAACTCTTAAAAAAGAAGCAAATGCTAACGTTGTATTGAATAATTTATATAAACATACGCAATTACAAACGACTTTTGGTATAATATTTTTAATGCTTGATGAAGGTCAACCTAAAATATTGAATTTAAAAGAAATTATATCTAAATATGTCGATTATCAAAAAATAATAATTATTAGAAGAACTAAATTTGAACTTGATAAAGCAGAAAAAAGAGTTCATATTTTAGAAGGTTATAAGATTGCTTTAGATAATATCGATGAAGTAATCAAAATTATTAAAAATGCTGAAAGTGATGTTGTTGCTAAACAACAATTAATGAATCGATTTAATTTATCTGATATTCAATCAGATGCTATTTTAGAGATGAAGTTAAGAAGATTAACAGGCTTAGAAAGAAGTAAAATAGAAGAAGAATTAAAGGATTTATTAGAATTAATTGAAGAATTGAAAGCTATTTTAGCTAGTGATGAAAAGATTTTAAATATAATTAAAGAAGAATTAATTGCTATAAAAGAAAAATATAGTGATGAAAGAAGAACTCATATTGATATGACAGCTATTGAATATATTGAAGATGAATCATTGATTCCTGTTGAAGATATTGTTATTACTTTAACTAATAAAGGATATATTAAACGTATTACTACTGAAACTTATCGTACCCAAAATAGAGGTGGGGTCGGTGTTAAAGGAATGAGTACTAATGAAGATGATTTTGTTGAAAATATTATTTCAATGACTACTCACGATTATTTATTATTCTTCACGAATAAAGGACGTGTATATCGCATTAAGGGATATGAAGTACCTCTTTATTCAAGACAGTCTAAAGGATTACCAATCATTAATTTATTGTCTTTAGATAAAGATGAAATTGTTAAAGTTATGCTTAAAGTAAGCAGTAATGATGATAATAATTATCTTGTATTTTGTACACAAAAAGGTTTAATTAAAAGGACAAACATTAGTGAATTTGATAATATTAGAACAAATGGTAAAATAGCAATAACATTAAAAGAAGATGATGAATTGATAGCTGTTAAGAAGACAACTGGTGAAAATGAAATCATTATTGCTTCATCAAATGGTCGTATGATAAGATTTGATGAAAAAGAAATTAGAGTTATGGGTAGAACAGCATCTGGAGTTCGCGGTATTGATGTTGGAGATGGCATTGCCGTAGGTTGTGAAATTGCCGAACCAAATCAAGAAATTTTAGTTGTAACTGAAAATGGATACGGCAAGAAAACTGGTGTCGAAGAATATAGAATGACTCATCGTGGTAGTAAAGGTGTTAAAGGATTAAATATTACAGAAAAAAATGGAAATATTGTATCATTTAAAACAGTTCACGGTGATGAAGATCTTATGATTATAACAGATAATGGTATTATTATACGTTTACCTATCGAACAAGTATCAACAACAGGTAGAGTTGCTCAAGGTGTTAGATTAATTAATCTTAAAGAAGGTCAAAAAGTTTCTACTGTAGCAACCATAAAAAAAGAAGAAAATTCTAATGAGAAATAAATCTTCTTTTTTTCATGCAATAACAATTACAATTTTCAAAATCAAACTTGGTTAACGTAAAATTAACACAAAAAAAATAAAAAATAAAAAATATGTGTACATCAGACGCTAAAACGGTTTTTTTACATTATACTAACTTAATGTTTCACATGAAACATAGTAAGTAAATAAATCAATATTTCACGTGAAACATAGTGAATAAAATAATCAATGTTCCACGCGAAACATAATAAATAAAACAGAACAATGTCCACGTGAAACGTAATAAATAAAATAAGTCAATGTTCCACGTGAAACGTAATAAATAAAATAAGTCAATGTTCCACGTGAAACGTAGTAAATAAACAAATCAATGTTCCACGTGAAACATAATAAATAAAATAACACAATGTTCCACGTGAAACATAGTAAATAAAATAACACAATGTTCCACGTGAAACATAATAAATAAAATAAGTCAATGTTCCACGTGAAACATAGTGAATAAAACAGATTAATGTTCCACGTGAAACATAATAAATAAAATAAGTCAATGTTCCACGCGAAACATAGTGAATAAAACAGATTAATGTTCCACGTGAAACGTAGTAAATAAACAAATCAATGTTCCACGTGAAACA
>CALVSP010000036.1 GCA_944359065.1 uncultured Bacilli bacterium | reverse complement strand
AACGCCTTTATTATAGACGTTTCTCTTACATTTTAATTTCACATTATGAAACTGGAATTTACTTTTTCAATTCACGTTATTTAAACAAATTATACTTTATTATATTATTTGATGTTTCAATTAATGCTTTTGCATACGCTTCTTTTTCTTCAATATATACTTTAGAAACTTCACTATATTCTTTATAATCTTCAAGCTGATTATTATAGTATATTTTATCAGTAACCCAATTACCGTTTGGGAAAACTACTATATTTTCTTCCACACTAAATATATCGTGTCCTAAAGCATATTTAGTATCTACACCAAACATATTACCAATAGTTGGCATTACATCGATAGAGCCCATTAATGTATCTATTTCTTGATGCTTAATATCAGTTCCCCATATAATTAAAGGAACTTTAGTTAATTCTTCATATTCATAAAAATCCAATTTTTTATTTAAATATTTTTCATATTCTTTTTTAGGAAATTTCGCATCGTGATCACCATAAATAACAATTATTAAATTATCTTTATTTTCTAATTTATCAATAAATTCCCCTATTGCTTCATCTGCATAATGAACTAGTTTAATATAATTACCAATTATAGTTCCTTCAGATTCGCCAACGTCAAATTCAATTCCTTCAGTATAAAACGGAGTATGATTAGTTAACATAATTAAAGTACCATAAAATTTATCATATTCTAAATTATTAATAATATCAGCTGATTGATTAAAAAACGATTTATCAGATAATCCTAAGCCAATTTTATCACTTAAATCATAATCAGTATAACAATAAAACCTATCATAACCAATTTTGTTATACATTTTATCCCGATTCCAATAAGAACATAAATTGCCATGCATACTAAAGGTATAATAGCCTTTTTCTTTAAAAGATTTTATAATTGAATTATATTCATTATCATCATAATTAACAAACACTGTTCCTGTTGCTATTGGTAGTATAGAGTTAGTTATAGTAAATTCAGTATCGCTACTAGTTCCAACACTTTCTTCTGAATAATAGTTATTAAAATAAATGCCTTCATTTTTTAGTCTATATAAATTAGGTGTTATAGTTTCATTTATAAACATACTTTGGATACTTTCAGCATGAATAAATAAAACACTTTTATCTTTAAAAATATTAGTATATTCATTAGTTTTTGTTTCTTTATCACTATAAAATTGCTCTACTTCTTCTTTAGCTTTTTCATAACCACAATATGGACAAACAAACTTAGAAGTCATATAAAATAAATCATTTAATTGATAAGTATAGATTCCCATATTTCTTACAACATATGATTTATTCCAATCGTATTTTAATCGATAAATATCATTAAAATCAAAAGTTAATAGAGATATTACTAAAATAGCAAAATAAAGTAAAATATTTTTTTTTAACAATTTTATATCTTTTTTGTTAGAAAATTTTTTATATAATATTATCATTAAAACAATTTGCCATAAAAATATAAAATCGTTTATTTGAATAATATTTGTTACTGCATCACTAGGAAGAAGGAATGCCAAATAAAGAGCACTTAATAAATAAATAGAAGCAAAATCGTTATAATTATTATAATATATTGAATTAATTATACAGATGCTAGTTAAAATTATTGATATGATTAGAAAATATAAATTCCTTCTTTTAAACAAATAAGAAAAAGCATAAATAAACATCAAGAAACTTAAATCAAATAATAGAAATCTTAAATCTTTAAAACCGGTTGTTAAAAAAAGTAAAATACAACTGTTAATTAAATTTGAAATAATAAAAACTATTCCTAAATCTTTTAATGATGATGGAAAATTAAACTTACGCATATTATCAAAGCTCCTATTATAAATCCCGTTATATTATTTTTTTTATCTTGATGTTTTAAATGTTCTAGTAATTCAAAAAATACAATAAATACTAACATTCCTAAAGTAATAGCAAACATCATTCCAATAAAATATTCACTAATTTCTCCTATCAAAGATAGAATAAATCCGCCAATAAAAGTAGATAATGAAATAACAAAACTAATCATAATTATTTTTAATTTATCATATTTAGCATCTTTTAAAGTACTTCCTATTACCATACCTAAAGGAATATTATGTAAACCAATACCTATACCTAATAAAATGCCTAAATTAAAATTTTTATTTAATGTTGAATATAAAATCATCCCTTCAATTAAATTATGAATAATTAAAGCAATCGAAGACATTAATCCGATATGAAAAACGTGTTCCTTATGATTTGAATGTTCGTGATCTGGAATAAATAAATCCAACATTTTTAATAAAACAAAACCAATTAAAGCATAAATAATCATTTCAAAATAATTAATATATTCTAATGTATGTGGTATAACTTCTAAAAATATTAAACAAAATAAAACACTAAAAGCAATACTAATGGATAATTCCGAAATTTTTTTCTTTCTTTTAAATAATAATATTATAATTGTCCCTAATAAAACAGTTAATCCAAATAAAAATGTAATGAACATACAATCACTCCTTAAATAATCTAGGATATTTTTTTATCAATTTATCGACAAAAATACTCATCAGACTAAATATTATAGTCGAAATAGATACTAATATCAAGATAAAAATAAACATTTTTAAATTTAAAATTGTCAAAGAGAAAAATTCTCTAAAACCGATTATTGTTGTAATAAAACCGATTATCAATAAAACAATTAAAGATAATCTTAATTTATTTAAAGGATAACATATTTTAAATAAAAGTAAGAATCCTGTAAAACCAGTCATTAACACACATAATGTTGAAATTTGATTATCAGTTAATTTAAATAAATTACCTAAAATAGCCAAAATAACAATATTTAAAACAATAGTTAATGAAGCTGGTAAAGATTTACTAAAAACATTAATTAAAAAATTACCCTTAATTCGATTATTATTTGGCTCTAAAGCTAAAATAAATGAAGGAACACCTATTGTAAAAAAGTTAGTTAAAGTTAATTGAATTGGTTGAAATGGATAATTAAAACTAACAAACATAAAAATTAAAACTAATAAAAACGCATAAGTAGTTTTAGCTAAAAATAAAGTAGCACTTCTTTCTATATTATTAATTGTTCTTCTTCCCTCTTTGATTATACTTGGAATTGAATTAAAATCATCATCCAATAAAATTAATTGACTTACATTTCTAGCTGCATCTGTTCCACTTTTAATTGTAATACTACAATCAGATTGTTTTAAAGCCAAAACATCATTTACTCCATCACCTGTCATTGCTACAAAATGATTGTTATCTTGAAGTTGTTTAATTATTTGTTTTTTTTGTATTGGCGTCACTCTTGCAAAAACATTATATTTATTTATATCATCAATTTTATCTTTTGATAAATCAATTCCTTTTACTTCAATATCAACATTATTAGCTATTTTACTAATTGTTTTTAAATTATCACCAGAAATTATTTTTATATCAACATCTTGAGATTTTAAATAGTTTAACATTTTCTTAGCATTTTTTCTTATTTCATCTTTTAAAACAATAATACCAATAGGTAAATCATCTTTTGTAATTAATAATGTTCTATTATCTTGATTATCAATAACTTCCTTTATGCTTTTTTTACATAAAAATTCTGGAGCACCAATTAAAAATTTACCTTCTTCAAACTCTACTCCACTATATTTATTAATAGGTGAAAATGGTATTTTTTTAATTACTTTATAATTATCATATTTTTTGAAATAATTATTTAACGCTTCACTAGTAGCATTATCAACTTCTAAATTATTTACTATATTCCCTATTATTTCATCCAAATTATAATCTTCTAATTTTATAACATCGATTACTTTCATTTTACCACTTGTAATAGTGCCAGTTTTATCTAAACAAATAGTATCAACTCTAGCTAACATTTCAATACAATATAATTCTTGAACTAAAACATTTAATTTTGCTAATCTAATTACTGAAACGGCTAAAACAGTACTAGTTAATAAAACTAATCCTTCTGGTATCATACCAAGCAAAGCTGCTACCGTATTAACAATAGATACTTCTAAATTTTTATCCAAATTATATTGATTAAAAAATAATAATAATCCTAAAGGAATAATAAAGATTGAAACTAACTTAATTATTTTATTTAAAGAATTCATCAATATAGAATTTAATGGCTTTACATATTTAGCATCTTTACTTATAGTATTAACATAATTGTCACTACCAACATGTTCTACCTTAGCAATTACTTTACCCACTACAATAAAACTACCAGATTTTAATAAATCTCCTTTTTTATAACTTACTAAATCAGATTCACCAGTTATAAAAGATTCATTTACTTCAACATTACCTTCTAATATAATACAATCTGTTACAATTTGATTTCCTGATTTTAATATGATTATATCATCTAACACAATATCCTCATTATCGATATTAACTATTTTATTATCTCTTATTACGTTAGATTTTAAAGAAGTAATAATTGATAATTTATCAACTACTCTTTTAGATCTTATTTCTTGAATCATACTTATTAAAGTATTACATATAACAATACCCATAAATAATAAATTTTTATAAGAACTAACGAAAAATATTAGCAAAGCTAAAACAAAATTCAATAAATTAAATAAAGTAAATATATTATCTGTTATTATTTTTAAAATACTTTTTGTTGGAACTACTTTATTTTCATTCGTTAAACCTTTTTTAATTCTTATATTTACTTCTTCACTACTTAATCCTTTATAATTATGTTCCATAAATTATTACCTCTTTATTATTTTATCACACCAAATAAATTATATCAAAAAAAACTAATATTTTATATGACATTTTTGTAATATTAGTTTTATCTTTTTTTACTTGGTATTGTTAAATTAGCATCTTTAACTAATGTTATTGATTCAGTTGGAATTCTATTAATGTTTGGAAAAGTTTCTCCTAAACTTCTTAATGCTAATTCTCTTTCTTTACTTAATTTTCCTTTTCTATATTCTTGGCGACGATCAGTTTTCCATTTTCCTATTTTTATTCCTTTATATTCATCATTTTGTTTTATTTCTTTGTATTTTTTTTCAGTTGTTTTTAAATATTCTTCAATTAATTCTAGCATTTCTTCAAATGATAGAATATTTCTCTTTTCTTCAAATGTTTCACCTAATTTTCTTAATGCTAACTCTTTTTCTTTGCTTAATATTCCTTTTCTATATTCTCTACGACGGCTATCTTTCCATTGCCCTAATTTTATTCCTTTGTATTCTTCATTTCTTTTTATTTCTTCATATGTTTTTCTTGTTATTCCTAAATATTTTTGTATTAATTCTATCATTTCTTCAAATGATAAGGTATTTTTTTTATCTTCAAATGTTTCACCTAATTCTCTTAATGCTAACTCTTTTTCTTTGCTTAATATTCCTTGTTTATATTCTTTACGACGATTAATTTTCCATTGCCCTAATTTTATTCCTTTGTATTCTTCATTTCTTTTTATTTCTTCATATGTTATTCCAGTTATTTTTAAATATTCTTGTATCAATTCTATCATTTCTTCAAATGATAAATTTTTATCTTCAAATGTTTCACCTAATTCTCTTAATACTAATTCTTTTTCTTTGCTTAATTTTCCTTGTTTATAGTCTTGACGACGATTAGTTTTCCAAATTCCTATTTTTATTTCTTTATATTCTTCATTTAATTTTATTTCTTCATATGTTGTCCCAGTTATTTTTAAATGTTCTTGTATTAATTCTATCATTTCTTCAAATGATAAATTTTTATCTTCAAATGTTTCACCTAATTTTCTTAATGCTAACTCTTTTTCTTTGCTTAATGTTCCTTGTTTATATTCTTTACGATGATTAAATTTCCATTTTCCTATTTTTATTTCTTTGTATTCTTCATTCTTTTTTATTTCTTCATATGTTGTTCCAGTTATTTTTAAATATTCTTGTATCAATTTTGTCATTTCTTCAAATGATAAATTTCTATCTTCAAATGTTTCACCTAATTCTCTTAATACTAATTCTTTTTCTTTACTTAATTTTCCTTTTCTATATTCTCTACGACGATTAATTTTCCATTGCCCTAATTTTATTCCTTTGTATTCTTCATTTCTTTTTATTTCTTCATATGTTATTCCAGTTATTTTTAAATATTCTTGTATCAATTCTATCATTTCTTCAAATGATAAATTTTTATCTTCAAATGTTTCACCTAATTCTCTTAATACTAATTCTTTTTCTTTGCTTAATATTCCTTTTCTATATTCTTGACGACGAGTGGTTTTCCAGATTCCTATTTTTATTCCTTTATATTCTTCATTTCTTTTTATTTCTTCATATGTTTTTCTTGTTATTCCTAAATATTTTTGTATTAATTCTATCATTTCTTCAAATGATAAGGTATTTTTTTTATCTTCAAATGTTTCACCTAATTCTCTTAATATTAATTCTTTTTCTTTACTTAATTTTCCTTGTTTATATTCTTGACGACGAGTGGTTTTCCAGATTCCTATTTTTATTCCTTTATATTCGTCTATTTGTTTTATTTCTTCATATGTTTTTCCAGTATTTTTTAAATATTCTTTAATAACCTCAACTATTTTATTAAATGGTAGATTATACATAAAATCTATTTTTTTTAATATTCCTACTATATCTTTAGCATAGCCATATATTTTGAATCTTTCTTTTAATTCTTCTGAAATTCTTTCATCATTATATCCATCATAACCTAGATGTTCTAATATTTTATCTCTTACATCATATATATTTTCATAGGCTTCAATATTATTGGCTATATCGATAACTAGTGGTGTTTTACCATTTACTTTTAAACATCTTCCTAGTTGTTGTAAATATATTATATGGGAATCAGTTGTTCTTAACATTATTTCTCCATCTACATTATCAACATGCAATCCTTCATTTAACATATCTACTGAAAATAATAATTTTATTTTATTACTTGATTGTTCAAATAATCTTAATGTTTCTTCGTTTTCTTCACTTTCTATATCACTATGTACGATATAACTTTCTACTTCGCCTATTCCTTTAAACCATTTTATTACTTCTTCTTGCATATCATATATATGATTTATATCTTTGCAAAATATTAAATATTTTCCTTCTTTTTTAGTGACAATTTTTTTTACTATTTCATCTATTCCTTCGACATTTTCTAAATATCTTTTTGCTTTTTCGATTAGTTTAGATAGATATTGTTTTTTCTTTTCATCTTCTACATTTTCTAACATTTCTTCTCTTTTTTTTATTTCATTTATTAATGAATAAACACAAGTTACATAAGTTGGAAATGGTAATATATTTCGAGCAATTGCTTCTGCTAATGTTATTTCGCTTGCTATATTTCCTTCAAATAATTCATCTACCATGTTTCTATGATCAACATATCTTGTTGGTGTAGCTGATAATCCTAACACTTTTGCATCTTCATTGTATTCTAATAATGTATTTACGCATTCGCCCCATAAAGGTGCTCCTGCTCGGTGGAATTCATCTAATACGATACAATCATATTGTTTTTGATAATCTTCGGTATTCCAGTTTAATAAATTTCGATATAAAGCAAGTTTTAAATTAGGAAAATCTTCTAAGGTTAAACCGCACGATTCAATTGCTCTTTTAAATTGATACATTATTGCTTTTGTTGGACACAAAAATAAACAACTTTTATCTTTGTTTTCATATAGCCATTTTATTGCAATATACATTTTACCTGTTCCAGTTGGATGAATTATTGCTACTTTATTTTCATATTTATGCATTTTTTGCATATTTAAATATGCTTCCTCATTATGTTCATATAGTTCTATCATAACAAACACCTATATAGATTATACCACAAAAAAGTTAAGTTTCATCACTTAACTTTTTATAGTATTCATAAGTTTTAATAGCATTTTCTTTATTTAATTGTAATAATTCTTTAGATTCATCGTTTACTTTATCTAACATTGTATATCGCGTTTGTTTAGTTAAAAATTTTTCATATAAATTAAAGTCAGGATTACAATCTAAACTAAATTTAGAAAGTGGATTTCTTCTAAAGATTGGAAAATAACCACATTTAACAGCATCTTTTTCCATATCGATACTATTAACCATACCACCTTTAATACCGTGAGATATACAAGGGGCATAAGCGATTATAATAGCTGGACCATTATAGTTATTAGCCTCATTAAACGCTTTAATTAATTGCATTGGATTAGCGCCTAAAGATACTTGAGCTACATAAACATCAGGATAAGTCATCATCATCCGAGCTAAATCTTTTTTATTAGTTTGTTTACCAGCACTAGCAAATAATGCAACACTTCCCTTTGGAGTCGCCTTACTTGCTTGCCCGCCAGTATTAGAATATACTTGCGTATCAAGAACTAATATCTTAATATTTTCCCCACTAGCTAATACGTGATCAATACCAGAAAAACCAATATCGTAAGCCCATCCATCACCTCCGATAGCCCAAATACTTCTTTTAACAATATAATCTTTATAAGGCAATAATTCTTTATATTTATTAAAATCGATACTATCATAATATTTTTTAGTTATATTGTAATCATTGATATTGTTAATATATTCGTCAAATTCTTTATATTTACTCATAATATTAACTATTTTTTGTTTCATTATTTTATCAGCTTGTAAAAATCCAAAACCATATTCAGCATTATCTTCGAATAAAGAACTAGCCCAAGGTACAGTATAAGGAGTCGATGGTGCGCTAGCTCCATATATTGACGAACAACCTGTTGCATTAGCAATTACCATACTATCACCAAATAATTGTGTTAACAATTTAATATAAGGTGTTTCCCCACATCCGGCACAAGCACCGCTAAATTCAAATTTAGGTTGTTTAAATTGGGTATTTTTAATATTATTTAAATTAGTTTCTTTGCAAGATACATTATTAACTAAATAATCAAATACTTTTTGTTCTTCTTCAGTATCAATTAGTTCTTTAAATTCTAATGATTTATCTTTAGATAAACAAGATTTAATACATAATCCACAACCTGTACAATCTTTAACGCTAATACCAATTATATATTTATCAACACATCTTTCTTTAATATAATCGGGAGCATTATTATATTCTTCATCGGATAATTGAAAAGGTCTAATTACACCATGAGGGCATACAAATGAACACATATTACATTTAATACAATTACTACTTATCCAAGAAGGTACAAAATCAGAAATACATCTTTTTTCATCCTTACTAGTTCCAGCTTTAAATGTCCCATCTGGCATATCTTCAAAACTAGATATTTTTAATTCATCACCTTTACGATGACGCATCGCTAAATAGACATCAACATATTTTGGTCTTTCTTGATATTCATAATCCTCATCTAGTTTAACTTCTTTTAAATATTTGATAGCATTATCGATAGTAAATATATTAGCTTTAACTATCTCTTCACTCTTTAAACCGAATCTATTTTGAATATCATCCTTTAATTGTTTAATAATATCATCGTTTAAAAAATTAGCTAAATATAACATTACAACTTCCATAATCGTACTTATTTTATTTTTAATACCTGCTTTAAGAGCTAATTCATAGGCATTGATAATATAAAATTTAATATTTTTATTTTTAATAATATATTTAACATCACTAGGTAAAAAATCTATTACTTCTTTTTCAGTTTTAACTGTATTTAATACAAATATACCATTATCCTTAATCTTATTCAATATTTCATAATCATTTAGATAAGTATCTTTAGTAACTACCATTAAACTAGGATCTTCTACATAATAAGTTGATTTAATTTTATTATCACTAAATCTTAAATGACAATTAGTAACGCCACCAGATTTTTTAGAATCATATTGAAAATACCCTTGAACATATTTATCGGTATTTTTGCCAATTAATTTGATTAATGATTTAGAAGCACTTACCATCCCATCAGATCCGTAACCATATACTAACATTTCTAAACTATTATTTAATTTATAATCTGTTTCTTTTAAACTTAAATTAGTTACATCATCATTAATACCAATCGTAAAATTAGAAATAGGATTATCTAACATATCATATACAGCTTTTATTTGACTAGGTGTCGTATTTTTACTAGATAGTCCATATCTTCCTCCTACAACTTTAATATTTTTATCTTTTAATACATTTACGACATCTAAATATAATGGTTCATTATTAAATTCTTTAGTTCGATCTAATACCGCAATACTTTCAACTGTATCAGGTAATACATTTAAAAAATATTTACTAGAAAATGGTCGATACAAATGAACTTCTATTAAGCCATATTCTTTTAAATCATCGATTACTTCTTTGATTGTTTCACAAACTGATCCCATGGCAACAATAACTTTTTTAGCTTTAGCACTACCATAATAATTAAATGGTTTATAATCACTATTAGTTATTTCATTGATTTTCTCCATATAATTATTAACGATATCTGGAACTTTATCATAGTATTTATTCCTTATTTCGGTAGCTTGAAAATAAACATCATCACTTTGACTTGTTCCATAAGTTTTAGGATTATTGATATTAATAGCTTTAGCTCTAAATTCATTTAATTTATCATAATTAATTAAATCTTTGATATCATTTTTTTCTAATATATTTATTTTTTGTAATTCGTGAGAAGTTCTAAAGCCATCAAAAAAATGCATAAATGGTAAACTAGATTCTAAAGCTGATAAATGAGCTACTGCCCCTAAAAAATTAGTATCATTTACATTCGAAGAAGCTAACATATTAAAACCAGTCGCTCTAGTTGCATAAATATCTTGGTGGTCACCTAAAATAGATAATGCGTGCGTAGATAAACTACGAGCTGCTATATGCATAACGCAAGGTAACATTTCACCAGCTATTTTATACATATTAGGTATCATCAATAACAAACCTTGACTTGCTGTAAAAGTTGTCGTTAAAACACCTGCTCTAAGTAAACCATGAACTAACCCACTAGCCCCTGCTTCACTTTGCATTTCCATTACTCTTACTTTATCGCCAAATATATTAGTTAAATCTTTATTTGACCACTCATCGATATGTTCCGCCATCGGACTAGATGGCGTAATTGGATAAATTCCTGCAGCTTCGGTAAATAAATAAGCTATATTACTACAAGCTTCATTACCATCAATAATAACTTTTTTCAATTTAATCACCTTTATTAATTATATCACAGATTTGCTTTTTTTAATTAAAATGCTATAATATTTTAAAGGAGTTGATATTATGAAAATTAAAAAAATTAATTATAAAAAGATTATTTGCATATTATTATCAGGATTTATGGTTGTAACAATTTCTGGATGTTCAAAAACTGATTCTAGTTTAAATAAAACTTATGAAAAAAATAATGAAACACAAATTAGTGATAATAAATTTAATGAAGTTGATAGTAGCCAAACTCAACCAGAATTTAATGAAAATATTATACAAGAAGAAAACAATAATCAAACTAATGAAAAAACTGCAAACTATAGTCAAAATGATGAAACTGCTATTGCAACATTTAATAGTATTGAAGAAGAAATCGATGACATTTTAAACAGCGAAAACGTTACTAACGCTAAAGAAAAAGTTAAAGGAACATTTATAACAATTGTCGATTTTATATTTTATGATAGTGAAATAAATGGCGTTACATTTGATGAATTAACTGATTCAGGTAAACAAAAAGTATTAGAAATAGCTAATAAAATAGATACAAAAATTGAAAACAAATTCCCTAATTACAAAGATACTATTTCGGATACCACAAAAAAAGCTTTTAATAAAGCTAGTGAATTAATTAAAAAAGGTGCGGAAAATATAAGTGAATTTTCTAAAGAAAAATTAGGTGAAGAAAATTATAATGCCATTATAGATGCTAAAGATGAAATAATCGATTACACTAAAGAAGCTATTACAATTATCGGTGATGTAGGAAGTGATATATTTAGTAGCGGTAAAGAGTATATCAAAAATTGGTATGAAAATTTGAAAAGAGATTAGCTCTCTTTTTATTTTGTAAAATTTTCTTCCATCTCTTTACTATATATCGCACTATTATTTTTCCCATTTTTTTTAACATAATATAAAGCAACATCTGCTTCTTTAATTATTTCGGTAATTCTTTTACTACCATCATATATAGATAAACCTGCCGAAAACGATAAATTTAAATTTTTAGTTTGAACATTAAAATCACGATTAATTTTATCAATTCTTAGTTTTACTGATTCAATATTATCTGTATCAAAGATAATTAAAAATTCTTCACCGCCATATCGCCCAGCAAAATCTTTTTCACGAATATTTTTTTTAATAGTTGTTCCTAATAGATTTAAAACTTGATCACCAACAGGATGGCCATAATTATCATTAACTTTTTTAAAATCATCGATATCACACAATACAAAAATACTTGTTTTTCGCAATTTCGAAATATAATCTTCTAAATCTTCCCTAGTCGCTAAACCAGTTATTTTATCTTTTTTTAAAGCTAAAACAAATTCAATATATTTAGTTACATCTTCTAAATAAGAAACTTTGCATTCTATATCATCAATTATAACCTTTTTTTCTTTACCTTTATAATAACTATTTCCATATTGGAAAGTATCTTCATAAATTGTATTTTTTGTTAATTCATTATAATTCTCGCTACATATAACTTGATTATTATAAACTATTTTGTACTCCCACCCAAAACTAGATAATAATTGTTTTAGAATTTCTAAAGTCAAAGCAATCACCTCTAAAACAATTATAAATTATTATTAAAAAAAAGTCAAAATCACATAATTTCGACTTCATCATCATTTTTAAGTAAAAATGCGTTGGCATCATCGGTATCTAAATGTATTTCATAGTAAGCTTCTTCACTTGCTTTGACATTTACTTCGATAATACCTGGTTTGATTCCTCCTATTTTAACTAATATTTTATCAGGCATATTATATTTTTCTTTATCTTGATAAGTTATATGTAAGTGTCTATCAGCAATAATACAACCACTAGTTTTTATACTGCCATTAGGCCCAATTATCGTAACTACTTCACTATTATCTAAATCACCTGATGTTCTAACAGGTGGATTTAAACCTAGTTTATAAGCATCAGTTTTAGAAATTTCTATTTGCGTATAATTTCTAACTGGTCCTAGAACTCTCACATTATTAATTTCTGATTTTTCCGTTTTAATTGTTACAACTTCATTACAAGCAAATTGTCCTGGTTGATTTATTTTATTTTTAATAGTCAATTCTTTTCCAAATAAAATATCTAAATCACTTTGTTTTAAATGAACATGACGATTAGAAACCCCTACTTTTACTTTCATTTTTATCACCTATATAATTATATCATATTTTGAAAATTTTTTAATATATTTTATTATGAGAGGAGAAATATTATGAATTATTATAACCAATATAATGGGCAAATGTATGTAAAGCCAACGCCACCTGGTAACACTAATTATCAACAAATGGCTTTACCACCAGAACAATCTTATATCGAAAATATTTTAAGATTAAATAAAGGAAAAAAGGTAAGAATCCATCAAACTTTTCCGGATTCAAATGAATGGCGTGATTTAGAGTTTACAGGGATTATCGAACAATCAGGAAGAGATCATATTATTTTAAGTGATCCAACTAATGGAGTTTGGGAAGTATTATTGATGATATATGTCGATTACATATCATTTGATGAACCTGTAAATTATGACCCAGATTTTTATCCAACTAATTGATATTTTAAAAAATATTTGTTATAATTAATACGGTGAATGTAGATGAGTGTATTTTTTATAACATTGATAATTATTATTTTTATTTGTTTAATTTTAGTTTGGTATATAAATACTTACAATAAATTTCAAGGTTTCATTATAAGAATAAACGAAGTAGAAGCTAATATCGATACAACCTTACGAAAAAGATTTGATTTACTTAATAAGTCAATCAGTATAATTAAAGGTAATATAAAAACTGAAGAAGATGTTTTAGGATTAATAGTTAAATTAAGAAGTAGAAAATTATCTAATTTTGATTTAGATCGTCAATTATACGAAGCCATCAATGAATTTAATTATTATAAAGAAAATTATCCTGAATTAAGTGAAAGTGATGCTTTATTAAAAATAGATATTGCTTTAAATGAAAGTGAACACGAAATAACTGCTTTAAGAAAATATTATAATGACATTATTACTGATTACAATAAATTAGTTAGAAAATTTCCAAGTAATTTAGTAGCTATTATATCAAAATATAAAGAAAGAACATATTATGATGGTAAAAATATGAACGACGATATAACTAATGATTTTAAATTATAAAAAGAGAAAATTATTTTTTCTCTTTTCAGACTGTTGACAAAGTAATTTTGTTAATAGTCTTTTTATTTTTTTTGAAATATAGTATAATTATATTGTGAGA
>CALVSP010000035.1 GCA_944359065.1 uncultured Bacilli bacterium | reverse complement strand
TAAATTCATCTTTTGTAAATTTTGCCATTTATAATCATTCCTTTCTATTTTTCTAAATCTTTACTATATAAATCTAAGCAAATTGATAAATCTTTTACAACACCCATTAATCCAGATGCTAACATAGTTAGTAATCCATCTCTTGATGGGATGCTTGCTAATTTCTTTAACATATTAGTGTCAGCTATTTGACCATCTACATATCCAACCTTCATAACTAATGCTGGATGATCTTTAGCAAAATCACTTAATACTTTAATAGGAGCAACTGCATCAGTACCAAAAGCGATTGCTTTAGGTCCATTTAATTCAGCGTCCATATCGATATTTAAGCTATCTAAAGCTCTTTTTACTAAAGTATTTTTATATACTTTATATTCAGAACCAGATTCACGTAATTTTCTTCTCAATTCCATAGTTTCATTAACTGTTAAACCATGATATTCGAATAAAACTGTTGAAGATGATTCTTTAACTTTATTAGTTATCTCATTAACTGTTTCTTGCTTTTTAGCAATTATTTTTTGATTTGCCATATTACACCTCCTTGTTATTTATATAATACCGCATTTCAAAACTTAAAAATGCTCTTACATTACCGTAAGAGCATTAGAAAACTTTTTTCTAAGTCCTCGGTAGGAAATATTAAGTCTATTTGACTCCTACTGTCTACGGTACTTCACACAACAAATTAATTATAACATATTATTTATTACTTGTCAAAAGAATTTGCATCAATTTTAATACCAGGTCCCATTGTTGTAGAAACACTTATATTTTTAACATAAGTTCCCTTAACAACTGATGGTTTAGTTTTTAAAATCAATGAAACAAAGGCTTCTAAATTTTCAAGTAATTGTTTATTTGTAAAACTTACTTTACCAATAATTGTATGAACATTTCCATATGAATCTGTTCTATATTCGATTCTTCCTTGTTTAACTTCTTCGACTGTTTTTTTAATATCCATAGTTACTGTTCCGGTTTTAGGGTTTGGCATTAAACCTTTTGGACCTAATATTTTACCTAATTTACCTAATTGAGGCATCATATCTGGAGTTGCGATTAATGTATCAAAATCAAACCAATTTTCTTTTTCGATTTTTTCTAAATAATCCATATCTCCTACATAGTCAGCACCTGCTTCTTTAGCTTCAGCTGCTTTTGGTCCTTTAGCAATAACTAAGATTTTTTTAGTTTTTCCTGTACCATTTGGTAAACAAATTGTACCTCTTAATTGTTGATCAGCTTTTTTAGTATCTAGATTTAAAGATAGCGCTAATTCAACTGATGAATCGAATTTAGTTGTTGATGTTTTTTTTACTAAATCAATTGCTTCTTCTTTAGAATATAATTTATTCTTTTCAACTAATTTAGCAACTTCAACATATTTTTTACCTTTCTTCATTTTTATACCTCCTTATGTGGTCTAGCGGATTTTTCCTTCCACATAGAATTATCTATGTCGTTAATTATAAACCGAAGTATCCTTTAATATAAAATACTACAGCAATTATGATTAAAGTTAAAAATACTTTACCTATAACAGATAATAAATTCAACTTTTTTTCACCTTGTTCTTTAGCTTGTTTTGATTTATAAATAACAACTGGTATTAATACTACTACTAAAACTGCTAAAGTCAACAGATTAGTAAATGCTATAACGATAGCAACAGCAGTTATTATTAACAAATCTAAAACAAAACTCAAAACTTTTTTCATATTATTCTCCTATTATTTTATTTCGATTCCCATATTTAATGCTGTACCTTCAACAATTTTCATTGCATCTTCTATAGTATAAGCATTTAAATCTGGTAATTTTGTTTCAGCAATTTCTCTTAATTGGTCTTTTGTAATTGAACCAACAATACCTTTTTTACCTTTAGCAGAGCCTGCTTTTACTTTTGCTGCTTTTTTAATTAAGAATGCTGCAGGTGGAGTTTTAATTACGAAATCGAAACTTCTATCATCATAAATAGTAATTTCAACTGGTAACACATCTCCCATTTTATCTCTAGTTGCATCATTATATTTTGTACAAAATTCTTGTAGGTTTATTCCTTTTGGACCTAAAACAGTACCAACTGGTGGCGCTGGAGTAGCTTTACCTGCTTGAATTTGTAATTTAACTTTACTTGCTATTTGTTTTGCCACGAAAACACCTCCTAAATTTAATTTTTCGCGTTGTGGTTATAATGATCATCCGCTCAAAATCAATCTCCCACATCTATATAAAAATTATATAGCGAAATAATAATATCACTTTTTTTTTAATTTGTAAATAGTTATGCTTTAGAAATTTGCGTTAATTCTAATTCAACATTAGTTTCTTGTCCAAATAAGTCTAAAGCAACTTCAACTTGTTGTTTTTCAAAGTTGATACTTGTAACTTTTCCGTACATATTAGCAAATGGACCATTAACTACTTTAACTTGGTCACCAATTTGTAATTCGTTAGCTATATCTAATCTACTCATTCCCATTGAACCTAATATTTTATCAACTTCTGCTGGTGTTAATGGAAAAGGTTTAGCTCCTTTACCACTACTTCCAATAAATCCAGTTACACCTGGTGTATTTCTTACTACAAACCAAGCTTCATCAGTCATAATCATTTCTACTAATATATAACCAGGAAACATTTTTTTTACTTTTTCTTTTTTTACCCCATCTTTATATTCTACTTCTGTTTGTTCTGGAACTACTACTCTAAAGATATAATCTTCAAGTCCCATACTAGAAGCACGCATCTCTAATTTTTCTTTTACTTTACTTTCATGACCTGAATAGGTGTTTACTACATACCATTCTTTTTCCATTATCCCACCAACATTTTAAATCCTGCGATAATTAAATCACCTAAAGTAAAGAAAATACCAAAGAAAATTATAAATGATAAGGTTGCAATAGAATATTTAATCATTTCTTTTTTTAACGGCCAACGAACTTTACCCATTTCTTTTTCTACACCTTTAAAAAATGATTCTTTTTTTACTTTTTCTTTTTTAATTTTTTTTGTGTTCTTGTCTTTTTTTGAAACTTTTTTTTCATCTTTAATTGCTTTTACTTTTTTAGCATTCTTTTCATCTTTTTTACTCATAATTCACCTCTTACATTATATGAAAATTCTTTCAAAATAAAAACACTTTTTCGTGTCTACATAAATACTATCATATATTAAATTATTTGTCAATATGTAGTTTTTAGTGTTTTTATTTTTATAATTTAGCCAATTCGGAAAGCTGGAGCCACTCCATACGAGAGATTAGCAGCGCTGCTACCCCAATCACCTGAAGTATTCACAGCGTAGAAATTACCACTAATACTAGAGAGAGCCGCGCGCAACCACCACCGATAACTTGTACTTTCTTGATAAGTTTTTACTGCTCCTAAATAGGAATCCGTAGTTACTCCGTTATTTTTGTAATAATCTAATTGCCTTGTTTCAGATTCAGCACTATCATTAGTTATAATATTACTTGTTCCATCTTTACCCCATACTTCTTTTGTTGAAAGTAAATATAATTTATCAGTTGATGTAAAATTAGTTGCTTCACTTTGATTTCCATGACCAGAAACTGAATATGTTTCAATTATAACATTTTGTAAATCACTTGGCAAGGTATTATATATATCCGTGTTTACAAAACTATACATTTCACTAGCTGGCCATCCTCCTGAATTAGTGACAGTGGAATTCATTTTGTGAGTAGTTATAATATCTACAAATTCTACTACAAATCCACACGCTGTTTGACTAAATCCTTCGGTTGAACATTCAGAAGGTGTTGAATTATTTGCTATTCTTACTGTATAAGTTCCAGCCCAATCACCTGTTAATGTTACTTCTTTAGTGTCTCCTACATTATAAGTTTATTCTGCTTTCCCTGCTTCTACTATTGCTGCTATTGTTTCCCAAGAGTCTTCAGCAAATGATACAGATTCTGGAACGCTTGGTTCAGTTGTATCACATTCTCCTTCTAATGCCATACCTCCATTTGAACATAATACATATGTATATTTATTACTTATTATTTTTAAACTTGTTAATTTACCATTTGCATAACTATTTGTTTCTATTGTCACATTTCCTAAATTAACCATTTTCCCAATTTCTTCTTCAGTAAATGAATTTTTATTTGAGCAATCAACATCTTCACTACCTAATGTTCCCATTTGCTTTTTCATTTCAATTGAAGCACAATAGTTATTTATTCCACTATATATCATATTTGCTTCAGATAATCCTGCACTCTTTCTTGCATCTTCTACTACATCTAATATTATTGGAGTTGCTATAAGTGCTACTATTGCTAGTATTATAATTACTGCCAATAATTCAATTAACGTAAAGGCATTTGTTAGTAAATTTTTATTTTTTTTCATTTTATTTCTCCTTATAATTTACCTTGTTATATATATTGTACATAATTTTTTAAAAATATTTTTTTAATCAATATTAATCATATGAATATCTTCTATATAATCATTATCTAATTCTAATATTTGATTAGCAAATTCCTTACCTATTACTTCATAAGTTAGTTCTACTTTATCTTTTTTAATAGATTCTGTTTTTAAAACACAATTTTTATTAGCAAATATCTTAGCAACTTCAATAGAATTTTTTTTACTAGTATTTACAACTAACAAATATTTTTCAATTGGTTTAAATACTTTAAAATAACTTATTAAATAGAATAATCCTAATAAAACACAAGCAATTACAGTTATTAAGTATAATCCTGCTCCTGACATAATACCTACAGCAATTGCCCAAAACATAAATATAGTATCGACTGGATCTTTTACGGCTGTTCTGAAACGAACAATAGATAAAGCACCAACCATACCTAATGATAACGCTAAATTAGAGTTGATTGTTCTAATTACTAGTGATGTTACCATTGCTAGTAATATAATTGATAGTACAAATGATTTAGTATAAGAAACTCCAGTATAAGTTTTTTTATAAATATAAGTTATAAATATTGCACATATAAAAGCAATAATAAGCGATAAAAATAAATCTCCCGTTGAAATTGTACCAGTAAACTCTTCAACTACTCCTTTTTTAATTAAATCTAAAAATCCCATAATTAAATCTCCTTCTTTTCAAAACATAACGCATATTTAGATACTGCTTGTCTTACGCTTGGTATATTCATAATAACTGAAGCGATATGATGAGGTAACATTTCATTAAATTTAACTTCTAAAACAACTTCCTCATTTAAAGTATCATAAGTTAAATTATCATTAAATAAATCATAATTAAATCTACCTGATTTGATATTTTCATCAAAAGTAATTCTTGTATCAAACAAAGGATATGTATAAGCAAGTCTATTATAATCAACTATTACGGCAGGTTTTAATCCTTTAGTTTTAATAAGAGTTACAAATTCTTTTAATAAGTTATTAGATAAATCAATATCATCTAATTGATTATCAATAATTTTATTATATATTTCTTTATTAATTATTGTTTGTTCTTTATGTGTTAAATCCCTATCTTTATCTTTTCTTTCTAATCTAATAAATGAATCATCTAAATTATAGATTCTAATTCGATATTTTTTTCTTTTTTCTACTCCATCAACTTTTTCATAATAAGCACTATTATTGATATCATCAAAATATAAACTTCTAATAAAATAAGTATTATCAATAGAATTTTCATCAATATCCATTATCAAAGCAAGTTGTTTTTTTAGCATTTCCGAATAAGCCTTATTAATTATGAATTTTAATTCATGTCTATACATCTTCAAAGTATTTTTCCATCTCCTTACTTGATAATCCAAAATACCACTTAACGCTATTTAACATAAAACTTCTTCTTTTTTTGATATAATTTTCTAATTTATTTAATTCGCTATACCAGGTAGACATCGTATAACCCCATTTTTCTTGGTTACGAGGCATTTCCGGTTCGATTAATTTTTTTAGTTCATTAAATCTATTTAAAACATTACTATCCGTCCAAACATTATTCATATTATAAGATAGTCGTTCTAAAAATAGTTGTTTAAATTCTTTATTTTGTAATAGTCTAATTAATAAGGTATTATCATAACCATATTCACCCATACCATCAGGATTAAGCATCCAAGATAAATAATTAAAGCCATAGTTATAAAAGGCAAAGTCAAAATCATAAAAGATCATTTTAATTTTACCATTATCTAATAATGAATTATTAAAATATCTTAAGTTAACGATATCATTATTAGTAGTATATAATTCTCCTATCCAAAAATCAATATAGTTTTCAATATCTAACATTTCTTTTACTTTGTTATAATTATCATTGTTTGTCATATCATTATTTTTAACAAAGTTTAATAATTTTGTATAAAAATCACGAGTACCATATTTTACTTCGCCATCGATTCTTAATATATTAGAATAACTGCCATCGACATTATAATTGTTTTCGATATAATCTTCATCAACTTTTTCTCTTAAGTAATATATTCCCCAATATTTACCATTAACATATAAAATAACTGGTTTATAAGCTTGAACATCGACTGTTCCGTAATCATCCATAATTGAAGTAGCAAGTTCATCTCTTATCATTGAATATTGATTATCTTGTGAGCCACTTCTTATTACTAATGATTTATAATTAGTGGCTTCTCTATTATCAAATACTTTATATTCTAATGAAGAAGAGCCATATTTGGATGAAAATTTTAAAGCAAAACTTTTTTTAGGTATATATCTTGTGCTTCCGCCAAATAGTTTTAATCCACAATCAATTGTAAATGAACCATCACTTTCAAATAATTCGGCATGAGTTGGTAGCGTTAAAGAAGAACCACCAGCATTTAATACTCTATTAAAATCACTAGGATCCATTCCAAGTGATAAAACTGGTAAGGTATGATTTTCATTGATAATATATGAAGCAGTTACGATTTCACTTGTTTTTTTATCTTTTTCATAATTTATAATTCTAATAACGGTTGTCTTAGATAAAACAATAGGACTATCATATACTTTAGAACTGGTTGTTGGTTCACTCCCATCCAAAGTATAATATATAGTCCCTGAACCAGTTATCGTAACTTGCAATTTATCGACATCATTATATATACCTGGTTTGGTATCAAAAGTTGGAGTATATGCAATAGCACTAATACCTGAGCCATTACTTTTACTAGGTGTTGGAGTTTTGAAATAATAAAAACCATCTTTATTTCTACCATAACTATATCCTTTTGGTACACTTGAAACAAATACTGAATCAATTAACTCACCATTTTTATATAAATATAAACTTTCAGTAGGTGATATTTTAAAATTAGCATGCTTATATTTACTATTACTATTAGCAGTGTTACCTGATGCCATTAAAATATAATATTCTCCTGGCTTTAGTTCTTTATCTTCTAATTTGTATAGATTAACATTATCAACATCAGTAGTTATAGTGTAATCACTTAATTTAATAGTTTTATCACTATTGTTATATAATTCAATCCAATCATAATAATTGCCACCGTTTTGTGGTAAATAGGTATTATTACTAGACATTACTTCATTTATTATTAAATCTTTAGGATTACTACGATATTCTTTATTAAATGTTTCAATATCGCTATTATCATATCCCGGAGTAATATTTATCCCTTCATAAAATGTACCATTAGTTTTAATATAAGCATAACCACCCGTTACATTTGTATAATCAACTTGTTCAACTATTTTATTATTTTTAGATAAAATAATCGTTCCAGAACTTTTATTTAATTTGAAATCGGTGTTGTTAACATTATCTAATTCGGTGGTATAAAATAAATATACTTCATTACTTTTTAATGTTACATCAGGTAATTTCCACGAAAATGGTTCACTAGTGTCATTAGATAAAAAATAATCTTTTAAATTTATTGTTTCATTACTAGTATTTTTAACTTCGATGTAAGATAAAAAATTACCATTTACATTAAAATTACCTTTATTATTTGGTAAAAATTCATTTATTATTAAATAGTCTTCGGTAGTTTTTAAAGATTCCAAATATTTATTTCTACCTTCAGTATTATTATCAAAACCAGGTGTTATTTCAGATGTTTTTAACCAGTTACCTTCACTATCTCTAGCCATTGTTGTATTTTTATTTAAACTTTCTGTCCTAACCGAATCGACTACTTTACCATTTGGCTTTTTTAAAGTAACTAATTCGCCACCTTCTTTTTTTAATGCGAAGTTGGCGTATAATCCTTCATTGTTCGTTCCTGATAAATAAATTATTAAATATTCTTTACTTTTGATTGTCACATTAGGAAATATCCATTTAGATTTTCCTGATTCTTCATCACTTAAAGTATAATTAGACAAATTAATATCTTCACTAGATCCATTATATAATTCAATCCAATCATAGATATTACCATTTATATCAGCATATGCTCCTTTATTAGAAGTCATTATTTCGTTTATTACCAATTGATTTATATTTATTTGATTGTCGCTTAACGCACCAAATATATCTTCTTTATTATTTATTAACAAATCGATTAATGTCAATAAAATAGTTACAACGATCAATATAATTATCAATAAGGCATTATCTTTTAATTTATCTTTCTCGAACATCGGAACCACCTTACATTAATAATATCACAGAAATAAATTTTCTACAATATAGTAATTGTCTATTTGCTATAAATTTGATATAATTATGACATTGTACGAGGGAGTAAAGATATGAATAGTGATAAAAAGCAAAAAATATTTAATTTGATTAGTTTAAGTGTTATTATTTTTTTTGGTTTATTTTATTTAAGTAGATTAATTTATTTTAAAATATTAAACGATAAAAAGATAGTCTATTCTGATTTGTTAGCGGAACAATTAAAGCAAAGAGCGCCTAAATATGAAGCGATAAACACTTTAATTGAAGATGATAATATATATAGATTTGCTAATGACGCTAAAAATAATTATGTAAAATTTATGGGTTATGTTTGGCGAATTATAAAAGTTAATGAAGATAATACTATTACGATGATTACCGAAAATAATATAACTTCACTTGCTTATTATAATGAGGCGTTCGCTAATTCGCAAATAAAAATTTGGTTAAATGAAAAAACATTTTCTAATTCATTAGATAAAAATTATATGACTTCTACTAAAACTTGTCTTGATAGTTTTGATAGTCTTGAAAATATAAGTTGTCAAAACGTAAATGATTTTGATGTTGCTTTATTAAGTGTCGAAGATTATACAAAAGCAGGTGCTACTAATAGTTATTTAAATAATGGCGAATATTTTTGGACAACTAATAATTATCAAAATGAATATTGGTATGTATCTAATGAGGGAAAATTAGGTTTAGATGATAATAGTGTTACTTATGGTATTAGACCAGTTATAACTTTAAATAAAGATACTATAGTTTTAGATGGCAATGGAACTATCGATAATCCTTATCAAATTATCGAACATAATCCTGATACTTTAAAAGATATTTACATTGGAGAATATTTAACTTTAAATGATAGTATTTGGCGAGTTGTTGCTAAAAATAATGATAGTATCAAATTAGTAAGTGAAGATTATATTAAAGATGAAAATGGTATTTTAGAAACCTTTTATAGTGATTATAATAATGAAGCAGATAGCGATTATGAAAATAGTTTATTATATTATTTAAATAATACTTATTATGATAATTTTAAAGAAAAAGAATTGATTACTAAAGGTACTTTTTATACTGGTGGTATAGAAAATGATTATCAAACTATTTATGAATCTGCTATTGAAACTTATGTCGGATTATTATCAATTGCTGAGCCATTTGTTTATGATTTTGGTAATGTTTTTACGCTTTCTAAAGATATCAATAATGATTTAGGTATTTTTGTAATCGATGAAAATAAAAAATTATTTGAAGATACTGTTAATTCACTACATTATGTTCGTCCTGCTATTCATATTAAAAATGATGTAAATATTATAAGTGGTGATGGAACTTATTTATCGCCATACATTTTAGGGAGTGATGATAATGAAACTTAGTAAATTAACGATTATAACTATTTGTTTAGATGTTTGTCTTATTATATTTTTATTTGTTGTCTATGGGCCATTTGCTAGTTTTAGAAATTGGTTTATAACAACGGCTTTGGCTACGGGTAATCATAAATATTTTGCTAATGTCTTATATTCTGACAATAGTATTATTAAAGCATTACAAGATAATTTGTTGGTTGAAGTTAATGAAGGAACTGATGCTTCAGAAATTATATTTGATAATTCGCCAAAAGAAAATTATGATTCGATATATGAACAACAAATTTTAGAAAGAGATGAAGGTGCTTTATATAAATTAATTGAAATTGATGAAAAAGATTATAATGGTTATTTAGTTGCAATATATGATGCTTCAAGAATCGATTTGGTAAGTTCTTCTAGAATAAATTATGGAGGACAATTATTATCTACTTTGAGTAAAGAACAAGAAGCAATTGTGGCTATTAATGCTAGTGGTTTTTCAATCAAAAATAAAGTTTTAATTCCAACAGGAACTGTCATTCAAAATGGTAAAGTTGTATCAGTCGGTGCTCCAAATTATCACGGTGGTGGCTTAATTGGTTTTAATAATGATAATGTTTTAGTATTAACTACTGATAGTGCTGAAACAGCAATAAAAAATGGTATGAAAGATGCGATGACTTTCGGTCCATTCTTAATTGTTAATGGTAAATCAGCCCAAGTAAGTGGTAATGGTGGTTGGGGGTATGCTAATAGAACTGGTATTGCGCAACGAAAAGATGGTATTGTCTTATTCTTGGTTATCGATGGTAGAGGTGCTAATGGTAGTAATGGAATCTCAATTGCTGATATGATTTCTTTATTTGAAAAATATGGGGCTTACAATGCAGCCAATTTAGATGGTGGAGGATCTTCAGCATTAACTATAAATGGTGAATTAATAAATGATCCTCGAGGTTTTGGTTATACAGGTGAAAGGTATTTACCAAATGCTTGGATATTAAAATAACAAGTCAATTGACTTGTTTTAATTTTTTAAAAATTTGATTAGCTATATATTTTCTTCTATTTAATAATAATTTATTTTCTCTAGTTGGGTGAATGCGATTTGATAAAAAAATAAAACCAATTTTATTATCACGATCAATAATCAAAGTATTTCCGGTAAACCCTGTATGATATATCGTATTATCACTACATAACCAACCAGTTGATTTACTCTTACCAACACCCCAACCAATTGATCTTATATTCTTTTGTTTTCCTTTTACTAATGGCTTGAACCATAAATCAATATATTCTTTTTTTATAAATTGATTATTCCCTACTTTTCCATCATTCAAAATCATTAAAATAAATTTTATCATATCATTTATATTAGAAAAAAGACCAGCTGCTCCACACACACCATCTAACATACATGCTTTTTCATCATGAACGATACCTCTTACTACACCTCTTTTTTCTGTCACTTCAGTTGATGCACATATTTCTTTATTTTCAGGATTAAAACAAGTATTAGTCATTTTTAATGGCTTTAAGACTTCGTTATAAACGACTTTTTCAAATGGTAAATTATATATTTTTTCAATTATAAATCCTAAAAATATAAAGTTTAAATCTGAATATATAACATCTGATTCAGTTTCATAAAATAATTCTTTGTTGTAAAAAAAGTTAATTAATTCTTCTTTATTATGAACATTATCCCATTTTACATCAGCAATTAATCCTGATGTATGAGTTAATAAATGATAAATCGTTATATCATCATATTTAAATTTTGGTAAATATTTTTTAACATAATCGGTTAGTTTAATTTTATTTTCTTGTAATAATTTTGTAATAATCGTATTAGTTGCAATAACTTTAGTTAAAGATGCTAAATCATATAAAGTATCAATAGAATTTTTTTCTAATTTAGGTATTAAAGCTCTATTGCCTACACTATTCACTTCAATTCCTGACTCCGTTATAATTGCATAATTACAGCCAGGAAATACCTTTTGTTTTACTAATTTTTCTAAGTATTCTTTCATATTTCTTTCATTATTTTTTTTAATTTTATTTTTATTCTTTGAATAGTGTTATCGATTACTTTAGGCTCTTTTTCTAATATATCAGCAATTTCTTTATAATTAAAATTATTTTTTTTAAGTTCGAAAACTTGTTTTTCCATATCAGTTAATTGTTCATCTAATTTTTTTAGGATTTCTTCTTGATAAGCATTTTCTTCTAGCATATCTGATGGATTATTTGAGTTATCGATTAAAAATCTATCAATATTAGTATCATCTTCATCTTCTAATGAAATTGATTCATTTAATATTTTATTTTTATATGTTCTTGTACTTTTTACTACACTATACATTCTTCTTTGAATGCATAATTTTGCATATGTTCCAAAATTAGTTTCTTTATCTTCTCTAAATGTGTTTATTGCTTCATTTAGTCCAACTAATCCTTCCTGAATTAAATCATTTAAATCTATTCCCCCATTACAATATTTTATAAGTTTTTTAGCCAAATTTACTGTTAATGGGCGATATTTATATATCATTATTTCATTAGCATCTTCATCACAACTATAAATATGGTCTAATAATTCATAATCATTAAAGTCTTTATAATTCATAACTACCTCCTTGCTTCAAATATAATGATACCGGCTGCTACCGAAGCATTTAAACTATTAACTTCTCCTTGCATAGGAATAGTGGCGATAAAGTCACAAGAATCTTTCACTAATCTACTAATGCCATTTCCTTCATTACCAATTATTATAACAATTTTTCCTTTATAATCGATTTTTTTATAATCAGTTCCTTCCATATCAGTTCCAATTATCCAATAATTGTTTTTTTTAAGATTATTTATTGTTTGAACTAGGTTAGTAACTTCATAAATATTAACTCTATCTAAACATCCAGCACTAGTTTTCATAACTGTACTATTTACTTTGACACTTCGGTCTTTAGGAATTATTATGTCTTTAATTCCTGCTGCTTCACATGTTCTAATTATTGCCCCAAAATTATGTGGGTCTTCTAAATGATCTAACATAACTACAATATCACTATTTAATTCTGTTATATCTTTATATTCGTAATCGGCAATTTTTAAAACTATTCCTTGATGTAATCCGTCGACCATTTTATCTAATTTATTTTTATCGACATAAACTATTGGGGCTTTGATTTTTTTTAATATTTCTCTATCTTTGAAATTATTAGCAACATATACTTTTTCAATTTTACTATTAATTTCTTTTGCTACATTTTTACCATATACATACATAATAATTCTCCTATTTCTTCTATTCTTTTGTAATCTTTTTTTAAGTACAAATAACCGATTATGGCTTCAAATCCTGTCGCATATTTATAAGTTATAATATCGGTATTTTTAGGATGAGAATTAGATTTATGATTTCTTCCGCGATAAAATATTTCTAATTCATCATTAGTTAGTTTATTTTCTTCAATTAATTTAGTAACAAACTTACATTGTCCTTTCGCACTTACATATTTGATTGCTTCTTTTTGTAATGTGTTTACTTTATTGATTCCTTGTTCAATTAAATATTTTCTAATCATTATTTCAAAGACACTATCACCTAAGTAGGCTAAAACTAAGATATTTTTATCCAATTTCATCAATCCTATCAAAAGTTATATTTTTAATGTAACCATTTTTTATATCATTTATTATAACATTGATTACTTTATCATGATCAACTTGGCCACCTTTAATTAAACATCCTCTTTTTTTACCAATTATATCAAAAGTATCGATTATATCTTCGGTTAATTCTACAATACCATATCTTTCTTGTAATTTATCTTTATAATATTTATTTAATGTATTTAATATATATTCACACACATCAAATAATGGTAATATTTCTTCTTTGATTGCTGTTAGACTAGCAAGGTTTAAGGCTACTGTTTGGTTATCTAATTTTGGCCATAAAATACCAGGTGTATCTAATAATTCTAATTCATCGTTTATTCTAATCCAATTTAGTTGTTTAGTAACACCAGGTCTATTTCCTACATCGACGGCTTTCTTACCAACTAATCTATTTAATAAAGTAGATTTTCCAACATTAGGAATACCGATTATCAATACTCTAGTTCGTCTTTTTAATAATCCTTTTTGTTCTCTTCTTTTATTTTTTTCTTCCATTATTTGATTAGTCAAATTAAATAATGGTTTTAAATTGGGCTTATTTTCTAAATCAATTGGTAAAACATTATACCCTTTTTCTTCATAATATTTAATCCATTTATCAGTCTCTTTTTTATCACATAAATCATATTTAGTCATTATTAATATTCTTGGTTTATTTTTTATTACTTCATCGATATCTTTTATTTTAGAGGAATAAGGCATTCTAGAATCAATTACTTCATATACTATATCTATTAAATCTAATTGTTCTTTTACAAGTCTTTTGGTTTTTGCCATATGTCCTGGATACCAGTTAATCCTTCCTTTTTGGAAACCTTTTTCTTCATTTGCCATTACTATCACCCACTTTACTACTTTCTTCCAACAATAAATCAAAATCTGATTTATATAATTTATCTTGTTTTACTCTATATTTTTCAAATTCTGTTAGTGC
>CALVSP010000034.1 GCA_944359065.1 uncultured Bacilli bacterium | reverse complement strand
CCTCCTACTAGTTATATACGACAAAAGTATTCTAAATTCCTGCTTAAAATTTAAAAAAATTGTAATTTCTTACAATTTTACTTTAAAACTTCTAATAATTCAGCCTTTTTCATAGTTGAATAGCCTTCGATGTTTTTTTCTTTAGCTAATTCTCTTAATTCAGTAACTGTTTTACTAGCTAAATCAGATTTTACTTCTTTAACTTCTTTTTTAACAGTTTTTGTTACTTTACCATCTAAAGCATCTTTAGAAACTTTAACTAATTCTGTAAAAGCAGCTGGATTATCAATAGCTATTTCACTTAACATTTTACGGTTAACATCGATTTCAGCTTTATTTAAACCGTTAATAAATTTTGAATAACTAATATCATTTTGTCTACAAGCAGCATTAATTCTTGTAATCCATAATTTACGGAAATCTCTTTTCTTTTGTTTTCTATCACGAAAAGCATATTTACCTGAATGCATTACTTGTTCATTAGCACTACGATATAATCTATGTTTGCTACCAAAGTAACCTTTAGCTTGTTTCATTACTTTTTTATGTCTAGCACGACTAATAGTTCCGCCTTTAACTCTTGCCATAATTTACCTCCTATATTAAATCCTTAATTCTTTTGTAATCACTATTACTTAATGTAGATGCTGTTCTACCTACTCTATTACTTGCAGCATTTTTCTTTCCAGTATTATGTCTTGTTCCTGGATGACCAATCTTAATAGTTCCACCTGGTCTTACTTTACATACTTTACTAGTACCTTTATGTGTTTTCATTTTTGGCATAAATAATTCCTCCTATTTTTCTTTCTTTGGTCCTAAAATTAGTGACATAATTCGGCCATCTAATTTAGGTTGTTGTTCAATAATCGCTACACCTTCTTGTGCAGTAGCAAAGCGCATTAAAACATCTTTTCCTAATTCTGGATGAGCCATTTCTCTTCCTTTAAATCTTATCGTTGCTTTAACTTTATGTCCCTTTTCTAAATACTTCGCACTATTTTTAACACGCGTATTAAAATCATGAACATCGATAGTTACAGATAAACGATATTCTTTCATTTCTAAATTTGCTTCTCTTTGTTTTTTTAAATTCTCTTTAGTTCTTTTTTTGTTTTCATATTTAAATTTATTGTAATCCATTATTTTACAAACTGGCGGATTACCATTTGGATTAATTAAAACTAAATCGAATCCTGCATAACTAGCTAAAGTTAAGGCATCTTTAATATTTTTTGTTCCTAATTGTTCCCCTTTAGGACCTATTACCATAACCTCTTTAGCTCTTATTTGTTCATTAATCAATGAATCTTTTGATTTATTTGCGATAATTGACACCTCCAACAATAAAAAAGTAGACACGAACAGTATCCACCCATATAAACGCAAAAAATAATGGCTTATAAACCCATAGCTAATGTGCTATCAGGTGGAGAATACTCGCTTTCCTTCTTCATTTCGTATATAATTATACCATTTATTATATGTTTGTCAAGCATTTTTATTAACTTTCTACGACAAATTTACTGATATAACCAAAGAATTTATTAACACCTTTTTCTATTGTATCAGCTATCGAGTTAGATAAATTTAAACCTAATTGTGAAAATTTAGTTTGATAATTTTTATTAGTTTTTTCTAAATAATTTTCTAAATCGATATTTTTACCATTTTTAACATCTTCTTCAAATTGTTTTATTTGTTCAGCAGTTAATGTAACTTGTTCTTGCTTTTTATATTCATAATAACCATATTTATTACTTACAAACATTGTCAAAAATATAGCGAATAAAATAACAACTGTCGATCTAAATACTTTCGTTCTTAGTTTAACTGGTTTCATTTTAATAGCTCCTTTATTGTTTCAACTAATGCTTCGATGGTATTTTCTACTTCATCAAAAGTATTATAATTAGCACCTAATTCTAATAAAATTACATTTTCGTGTAAATCTTGATTAAAATCATCACTATATCTATCATAAATTCCTCTTGATAATCCCGGATATTTTTCATTTATTATATTATTAAATTTTTTAGCTAATTCAATATTAGGATAATTTTTATTCATGACAAATAATATTTTCGCATAATTTTTATTATTGATTGTTACGGTTGAAATACTTTTTGAAACCGCATCACGATGTAAATCGATTATTAAATCAAAATCACTTTGTTCTTTTAATTTATTAGTTAAAAATTCTCTTGTTGCGACATAACTATATTTATAATCAATATTGTGTTCTTTAATATAATCAGCAGCACTTCTTTCTTCAACGATAGTTGGAATTCCCACCTCATTTAATTTTTCTTGTAATATTAACGACGCTAAGACAATGTTTGCTTCCATATCATATTCTTCATTTCTTTCGCCTACAAATCCTTCAGTTGGATGAGTACTATAAATATATATTCTGGGATCACTAACAACCATATTTTGAATATAAGAAAATGTTTGAGTAACATTATCATCATTATAAACAAATGATTTAGCTAAAATAGAAGTCGGTTGTTTTATTTCAATATTATTAAATGAACTTACAAATTCATATAACAAATTAGTTTTCTTCTTTTCATTAATTAAGTGAGCATTAGAATTTCCTAATATTTCATTAATAAAATCAGTATTGCTATTTTTTAATTCAATGTTACTTATATCAAAATTACAAATTAAAACAATAAATAAAAGAGGAAATATTATTTTTTTTAAATTGTATCTTTTTTTTAATTTCATTTTATGCAATCTAATCACCCACTTTAATATATTAACTATTATATTACTTTAGAACTAAAGAAAATGTCAAAAAAAAGTTATATTTAATAACTTTTTTAAGAATGTTTTTCTAATGTCTCTAATATCGGTGGTATCATTTGTTTTTTTCTTGATACAACATTTTTTAAATAATGTCCTTGTTTCAATTTATCTAATTTATAACTTTCTTGAATTATATCGTGTGCATCATCATTATATAAAATATATGAACCATTATTGATAATATCGGTAATAAATAATGTTACAATATTATATTCTTGTCTATTGCAAATATTATTTAATATATCAATATATTGTTCTTTTTCGTTTAATATATAATTGATATCCGTTGTAAATACTTGCCCAACACCGATATTTTGATTGTTATAATTAAATTTTTTAAAGTCTTGAAATATAATATTTTCTTTAGCCATTCCCTCTAAAGAAGAGCCAGCTTTAAACATATCTAATCCATATGTTTGATAATTAACATCAGCTATTTTTTCTAATTCGATAACTGCTTCCTTATCCTTTTCAGTTGTTGTTGGCGACTTCAATAATAAGGTATCAGATAATATTCCTGATAACATTGCCCCAGCCATATTTTGGGGAATAACTACTTTATTTTCTTTATATAAATTATATATTATTGTATTTGAACTTCCAACAGCCATATTTCTAAAATTAATAGGTAAAGTAGTAGCTAAAGTTCCTAATTTGTGATGATCAACTACTTCTACAATTGAAGCTTCCTCTAATCCATCAACACTTTGTTCTTTTTCATTATGGTCGACTAATATAACTTTTTTAGGTCTTTTTAAACTAGATAAAGTTATAGGAAATAAGCCTAAACAATCACCTTTTTTATTAATTACCGGATAATTAGTATGTTTAGTTTTTTCGCTTAATTCTTTAAATGATGTATAATAGTCAGTATCTTGAATAGTAGTTGGAGAAGGAAAAGATACATTTTCAATATAATTTGATAAACTAATTAATTTAGTTGTGTGAAAAGTATCATAACCAGTTCTTATAATATTTACTTTATTTAATTTAGCTAATTCATAATTATGACTAGATAATTCACCATTACCAACTATTATAATTAATTTAGCTTTAGAGGAAATAATATATTCCAATATATTATTTCTATCACCAATAATTACTATATCATTGTTAGTTACTCTTATATTTTGAATAAAGGTTGTACTTCTAAAAGCGGCGGCCATTATATTTCCTTCTATTTCTTCATCAAATTTTAATACTTCTTCACCATCAATTGTATTTAAAATATTTTGATAGGAAGTTCTTAAATGCGTAAAATTACCTTGAATCAATTCTTTAGCCAACTCTTTTTGCGTGACTAATCCTATTAATTTTTTATTATCATCGATAATTGGTAGTCCTGTTAAATCATTATGATTCATATAATTAAATCCAGCAATAATTGATTCCTTACCATTTAAATAACAGTTTTTTTTATATTCAATATCTTTTATTTGTAATTTAACATCATTCAAATACTTTGGTTGTTTTAAATTAAAATAATCTAATACATATTTTGTTTCTTTATTTATTTCTCCTAAACTCATCGGTTCTGTTTTTAATCCCAATTTATTTTTTAAATAAGATAAACTGATACTCGCACAAATCGAATCTGTATCTGGTTTTCTATGTCCAAATATATAAGTTGTTTGCATACTACTCCTCCAATTCACTATATAGTTATATAATTTTTTTTAAAAATTGTCAAATTAATAAAAAATATTAACTTAAAAATTAATATTCTTTATTAAAAATAATATAAAAATTGTAAATATAATAGTTAAAATAAAACCATTTATTCTTTCTATTTTTTTATTCTTATTAATGCCACATGCCATAGATAAAAATATACCACTAATTAGTCCCCCAATATGACCAGCATTATCAATTCCTGGCGTCATGAAACCTAAAAATAAATTTAATAAAATAATCGGTATAATTTGACTTTGTAAAACGTTTCCTAAATATAATCGATAATGATATCCAAAATATAACATGGCACCTAACAATCCAAATATAGCGCCACTTGCTCCGGCACTTATACCATTATGAAAACAAATCGATAATAGACTAGCAAATATAGCACTACCTAAATAGATAATAATATATTTAACTTTACCAAAGAAATTTTCAATTTGAGCCCCTATTATATATAAAGCATACATATTAAATAATAAATGTAATATACCAATGTGTAAAAAGCTAGAAGTAATTAAACGATAATATTCGTGATAATTTAAAACTAGTTCGCGATGATTAGCACCAAACATCAACAAAGTTAAACTATCTTCGCTACCATTACCGAATAAATACATTGCAAGAAATACCATAATATTTATAAAAATTAAAGTATAAGTTACAATCGGTTTTTTAGGTCCAAATATTTTTTCTGCTTCTTTAGCATCATTTTCTGTTTTTTTATTAATATCAGAAGTAAGTTTTAAAAATAGATTCATACCTTCTTCTTTATAATCTAATGTTTTATTTATATCAGGAAAATATTCTAAAACATCATTATTTTTAACGACATCATCTAAGTTTTCTACTTTTAAACAAGTAATATTATCAATTTTTTTTTCTTTATCAATGTGAACATTATCTCCTAAATTAACAAAAATACTTAAAGCAGGAACTTTTAAAGATAAGGTTTTTTTCTTTATTGATTTCATTATTTGTTTCGTTCTTAATACATCAAAATTTAATTGTTCATCATTATGAATATAATTAGAAACTATTCTTATTATTTTATAATCACTTTCTAAATTTTCTAACCATATTTCATTTTTAGCTCCGTGTAGTATCACAGGATTATAATTTTTATCAGTGATAAAATAATGTAACAATTTAACTATCAACTCTTCATTTTTTTCTAAATTCATAATTCCTCCTCAAATTTATTTAATATGTTTATAAAACATTTTGGTAATTCACAACTAAATTCCATATATTTTTTTGTTTTAGGATGAATAAATCCTAATTCTTTTGCGTGTAAACATTGTCCCGTATTATCAATTAACTTTCTTTTATCATAAATCGGATCATTAACTACAGGATGTCCGATATAATTCATATGAACTCTTATTTGATGTGTTCTTCCTGTTTCTAGTTTTAACTCGATTAAGGTAGCTGTTTTATATCTTTTTAAAACTTTAAAATGCGTAATTGCTTCTTTACCACTAGCGGTAACACTCATTTTTTTTCTATCGTTTACATCTCTTCCAATCGGAGCATCAATTGTTCCGGTATCATTATTAATAACACCCCATACTAAAGCAATATATTTACGATGTGTCATTTTTTCACTCAATTGCTTAGCTAAAAAATCATGGGCTTTATCATTTTTAGCTATCATTAATAAACCAGTTGTATAAGCATCGATGCGATGAACGATACCAGGCCTAAATTCACCATTATTTTTACTTAATTCTTTGGAATGATATAATAATCCATTAACTAATGTATGTTTAGTATTACCTATAGCAGGATGAACGACCATACCATTTTCTTTATTGACTACTATTACATCATCATCTTCATAAACGATATCTAAATCCATTTTTTCTGGTTCAGCTTTAATTTGTTCTTCTATTATTTCTGGTATTTCAATAATATCATTTTCTTTTACTATATAACTATTTTTAACTTCTTTGCCATTTACTTTTATATTTATTTTATTTATTTTACTTCTACTTACATCTAATAATTTAGCTAAATATAAATCTATTCTCTCATTACCATTTTCTACTTTGTACTCTTGCATTTTATCATTCCAATCATCAATAAAATAACCCCTATTACCATAAATGAATCAGCTAAATTAAATATAGCAAAATTAAATATATTAACATCAATAAAATCTATTACGTAACCATATAAAAATCTATCGATTAAATTTCCCATTATACCACTTAACAATAAAGAATAAGTGATTATTTCAAAATTGTTTAATTCTTTATCTTTAATAAAAAACATAAAAATAACATTCATTGCAACTATACCTAAAATAATAAATAGCCATCTTGCTCCTTCTAGCATACTAAATGCTGCACCTGTATTATGAACATATGTTATACTTAATAAATTAAATAATTTTATACTTTCATTTACATTCATATATAAATTAACTAATCCTTTTGATATTTGGTCAATTAATAAAAATATTATACTAAAAATAAATAATTTTTTATACATTGAAATCACCTACATAATTATACTATATTTTTAAATATAAGTAAAATTAATAATTACAGTAAAAATAGTAAACTTGAGTTTACTATTTATCATTACATAATACTGAACGAGTGGAAGCACCAGTATATAAAATACCATCATACCGAACGAAACTAAATAATCCTGCACTTTGGACAATATTATAACATCCACCTCTAAAAAACCATGATTCATCAGCTCCCAAAAAACTAGCATTTTTATTATACCAACCCCCTTGATTATTTCCAAATATTTTTAAAGTTTCTTTTGTCGCATCTCCTAATTTTCCTCGTCCATGATTAATATAAGACGTACCATATGTATAGCTATCATAATATATTGAATTTGGAATTCCGCTAAATCCTGCATTGCTTGAATAAAAACTTCCACTACTATTTACCATATTTCCCATTACATATTCATATGCTCCACCACTCATATCATATACACCATAAATATTTCCGGTAGTGCTTGCTAACATTCCTGTCGTTGTATTATAAGCATTACAACTACTTGTTGAAGAACTTCCTGCTGCTGCTCCACATCCTGTTATATAACTACTATTATTATTTATTCCTACTTCTACACAACTTCCATCTGTACAAGTTCCATATTTACTATGAGATAAGTATGCTACTGCTCCCCACTCCATATTTTTCATCATATGACTATCTCCATTTAAATTATATGTTGTGTTTATATTTTGAATTGCTGTGAAAAAATTAGAAACTGAAGTGCTCCTTAAACTTATTACGTTTGGTTTTATTGTTATTTTACTTATGCTTCCACTTACTTCAAATTTTCCTACCCAAAATCCTGTTAATTTTTGTTCTCCAAATGTAAATGCTGGATGTGTGTACCAATTTCCATTACTTGCATTTGTACATGTTTCACTTGATGTTGTTCCATCTGTTCCACTTATATTATCTGTACAACTTACTGTCCCTGTACTTGTTGTTCCACTTTCAAATTCAATTTGTATTTCTTGTTCATTTACACTTCCATTATCAGCATTAAACAATTGATATTTATATCTTGGTATCCATACATACCATAAGTCTATTTCATCTTCTGTTACTACTTCTCCTACATTTTTGGTTGTATTTAATACTACAGCATTTGCCCATTCTTTAGCATCATAATCATACCATTTTTGTGATACATCTGCTACTATCCAATTATCATTTTCATATTTTATTGGTACCATATTATCTAATAATTCTGGTATATTTGCTCCACTATTATCTTGATAAGTTTGTTCTGGTCCTTCTGGCAATTCATTACATTCTTCAGAATCCATTACAAAACTATTTCCACATAATGTAAAGGTATGATTATTACTTTCAATTACTAATCTTATTACTTTACCATCTGAATAACTATTTGATATTATTTTGGCATTACCTAAGTTTAACATTTTTCCTATTTCTTCTTCGGTAAATGAAGTTTTAATTGAACAATCGATATCCTCACTACCTAATGTTCCCATTTGTTTTTTCATTTCACTTGAGGCACAATAATTATTTATTCCGCTTAATATCATTTGTGATTCTGATTTTCCTGCTGATATTCTAGCATCTTCTACTACATCTAATATTATTGGTGTAGCAATAAGGGCTACTATGGCTAGTATAATTATTACTGCTAATAATTCTATTAACGTAAAACCGAATTTTTTGTGACTTTTTAATTTTCTCATATTCATATCTCCTATCTTAAAATCAATTATATAATTTTTTTTAAGTATTTTCAAGTTCTAAATTAAGCGGGCACGTAAAGTTTTCTAAAATTATTTACAGAAAAAACTATATAATTTCTTCTAAATGTTAACAATTTTAGCGGTTTAAGTAGCTAACACTATTTTTTATTTGAGTTTTTCAGTGTTGTACCTGTTATTATAAATTATCATACAAAAAAATGATTATTCGATTTTACTCTACTAAACCATTTTTATTCTTGTTGTAATATAACCAATATTTTTAAAATTTATACTTAACTGCTGTTTTTATTTTGGCTTCTCATTGTAGTACATATGGCGAATTTGGAGTACCTTCACCTCCAGAAAATTCCAATGCTGCCAGCCCTGACTTCAGATATATAACTGCGCGAACCCCGTACGCATTCGAAACCGAAGTGTTGTCGATGGTGCCAACGCTGTTGACACCGCGAACGTGAGACGAACTATATCTATTCATTGTCCAATAATAATATGATGCTGTTGGATTTTCGATTGTATTTACATCGACAAATGTTTTTACTCCATCAGCGGGATATGCCATATCTATATCATTTCCACTGAACATCTCGCCTACTGTTGGTAATCCAACACTTGCTTCCAATGTTTCATCTTGGACATCTTCATAATTTTGACCTGTTCCTGATACATATGGATAATCTCCTATATAGAATGTTTTATTTCCGGTATATCGATATGTGTTACTTATTCCATCAGCAAATGTACTCAATGGGGTATATATTGTATGGCTTGTACTTATTGTTACTGTACTTCCATATTGACTTGTTGTTGGAAGTAAGCCATTTAGTACTACTTTGATACTATCTTCATCTTTACTTACTACTCTAAATGTACACATATTATCACTTCCACATGCATTATCGCTTCCGCTATATGGTACATTTATATATTCTCCTACTTGAACATTATTGGTATTTGTTGATTTGTTTGCTACTTGATAATTACTCCCAAGAGTACCATCCCCTCCGGTGATGGTTATATCGGAAATTTTTATAACTGCGCGAACGCCGCTCGTACCCGAAACCAAAATGTTGTCGAGGGTGCCATTGCGGTTGACATCGCGAACGCGAGACGAACTATATCTATTTTCTAACCAAAAATAATCTTTAATATCTAAAAATGAATCAGTACTTCCTGCCCTTTTATATTGGTCTTCATCTAATAATCCTACTTTTTGAGTTGTCGTTATTTCATCAACATCGGTATATATTCCTATATTAAATGTTGAATTTTGAATAGTCGCTTGGATACTGCTATCTAAACTATTCCAAAAATATTCATTTAGCCAAATGTTTATATAACTATTATTATATGCTTCTTCAGTTTCCCATACGGCACTGGTTGGTTGTATTGCTGTTAATGGTTGTTGTGTTATAAGTGTTAATGTGTTAGCTGAAGTATCAAACTCTAATACTCGCCATTGATGTCCTCCATACCATAAAAAATTGTTTGCCACTTCTTCATTTGTTCCTGTATAATAATACAAATTTTCATTTGTACTATCTTTTACTAATCCTGTTGTATTGTTTTCGGAATATTGTTGTAATAAAATATCAATAAGTGGTCCTGTTGTTATTGCTACATTTCCGCCTTCACATTCTTCATCATCCATTGCAAATTGGCCACTTGCACATAATGTAAATTTATGATTATTACTTTCTATAACCAATTCTGTTAATTTAGTTCCATTATATTTAATCTTATCAATTGTTGCATTTCCTAAATTAACCATTATTGGTACATCATTTATATCCATATCTGGCGTACATATTTTTGTATAACTATTATCCATTTGATATTTTATATCTTCTGTTGCACAATAGTTATTTATTCCACCTAATATCATTTGAGCTTCAGACTTACCTGCTGATATTCTTGCATCTTCTACTACATCTAATATTATAGGTGTTGCAATTAAAGCCACTATAGCGAGTATTATTATTACTGCTAATAATTCAATTAATGTAAAAGCATTTTGTTTCATTTTTTAACCTCCTATATTAAAATTCTAAAAAATATAAAATTGTACTAATGTCTATATGACTAAAATATAAAATTAAAGCTGCCATACTTAAAAATGGTCCATAAGGTATTTCATGATTTTTATTAGTTTTCAGTATAAATACAGAAACAGGTAAAGCAATAAATGCTGATAGAAAAATTGATATAATTGATAATTCCCAACCTATTACTAAACCAAATATAGCCATTAATTTTATATCACCGCCACCCATTGATTCTCTTTTAAAAATAAAATCACCAAATAATTTAAGCAATAACATAATTATAAAAGCTATTAAAGCACTTAATAATGAATTTAATAATATCCCTATTCCATTTATAAAATATATTTCTATAATTAAAAACAAACCAAAAATAATTAAAACACTATCTTCAATAATCATATAATAATAGTCACTTAATATAACAATTATTAGTAATGATGTAAATGTTAAAGCGATTATTAAATTCAAAGATAATCCAAATGAAATGTAACATATAACAAACAATAATCCGCAAATTATTTCTGCTATCGGATAAAAAATAGATATTTTACATTTACAATTGACACATCTACCTTTTTGAAAAACATAAGATAAAATTGGTATTAATTCCAAAGGTTTTAATTTGTGATTACAATTTGGACAATGACTACTTGGATAAATAATTGATTCTCCTTTTGGTAAGCGATATGCTACAACATTATAGAAGGAACCAAATATGGTTCCTAATACAAATAATCCTATTATAATTGATATTTCCATAAACTCCCCCCTACATTTGAATTGAACTATAAAAGCTAAACATTGGAATAACAATTGATAACACTATTCCACCAACAGTAAATGTTAAAAACAATATTAAAACTGGTTCAATAAATGTCTTAATTCTAGTAACTGCATTTCTATGTAACTCTTGATAATAAGTTGACACTTTTTGCATCATTTCTGCCAATTGACCGGTCCTTTCACCAGTTGTAATCATTTCATAAGCCGGAATTGGAAAAGCCCAATGATCTTTAAATGCTAGTGATATTTTTTCACCTTTAGCTAAATTTGTTATAGTATCTAATATCAACATTTTATATATTTCATTATTAGTTATTTTATTTAATATTTCCATACTATCTGTTATAAATACATTATGCGCCAAAAGTGATGCAAAAGTTTTAGTAAACATTGTAACTTCATTATATATAATTACATTGCCAAATATTGGCATATGCATCAATAACCATTGAATACTAGACTTAAAAGCTTTTACGTTTTTATACAAATAAACAAAAATAATAATAAATGAACAAATTCCAATTATTAAATATAAATAATTTTTTTGCAAGAACTCACTTGTTGCCATTACAAATAAAGTAATACCTGGTATTGTAGCACCATCGATACCTTCATATATCTTAACAAATTGAGGAACAACCCACACCATTATAAATACAACTGCTGCAATAGCTAAAACAAAAATTATTGCGGGATATGTCATTGCTGTAATCATTTGTTTTCTTGTTTTATCGGTTTCAGTAAAATAATCAGCCATGTCATCCAATACTTCTGGCAACTCACCAGTCATTTCAGATGCTTTAACCATATTTATAAATAAACGTGGGAAAGCAATCCCTTGTTTATCCATAGCAGTTGAAAAGTTATCCCCCATCGTTAAATCATAAATCATCGTTCTAAAAATTCTTAAGTAAGATTTTTTCTTAAATTGATGTGATAAGATTTTTAATGATTCAACTAATGGAATACCAGCTTTTATATAAGTTGATAATTGTGTACAAAAGAAAATTAAATCTCTAGTTTTAATTTTATTATGATTATTTGTAGTACCATTACCATATAATCTCTGAATCCATTTATTAGTTTCGATACTATAAACCTCATTACCTTCACTCAATAAAAACGAATGAACCTCTACTTTTGAATATGCAGGGAAATATCCTTTTATTATCTTACCATCTGGATCTTTCGCAACATATTTATACATAACTTTTTCTTCACTTTTTTCTGCATCTGCACCTTCAAAGTCCAATAATAAAGCTTGTCTATTAATATCCTTTTTATTTTGTGCATCTTTTACAAATCGATTATTAGTAAATGAATTTTTGATTTTTTTAGGAATATTTCCAATTGCCACAAACAAATCATTGATATGATCAGACAATTTTTTCTTTTCTATTACAACATTCTCGTTTATATAAATGTCTGCTTTTCTTCTTTCTTTTTCTTCCTCTTTTTTACGAGCAATTTCTTCCTTTTCTTTTTTCCTATTTTCTAGATATCTTCGTTTATTTTCTGCTTCAATTTGTTTATTTCTTTCTTTTGCTGCTGCCTTCTTTTCTTGTTCTAATTGTTGTTTTTGTAACATTCTATTGTTTGCTTCATTTAATTTTATTAATAATCTTCCTATTATTACAAATGGAAATGCAACACCATATACTACATATTTTACAAATAAATATAAAAATCTTGAAATTACAACAAATCCTATAAATGAATATTTAAGAAACAGGTACCAAAAACGTGATAAATACAAGAACGCATAACTAACAAATTTAACAAAATATTGTAATGTTGAAACCAATATATCTATAAAAACAAACAAAGTTATAAAAAATCCAACATTTATATATTTAAAAATTTTAACAATGATTACAAGCAAAAAATGAACCATTCTATATACATAAATAAATGGCATTAAATACACTGGTTTATTCAATCATATCACCACGCATTCCCTTTTGTTATTCTTACACTATAGTAATTATATCATATTTTTAAAAAATGTAAAACTTTTTTTGTAAAATTCATATAATATTTTGAAAGGAGGAAAACCATGAATTATTATCCTTATTATAGTTTTCCTTATACTTCAATGGCCCAAATACCTAAAGTTGGTGGTTTAAAGTCTTTATTTGGAGGAATTAAATGGAGTTCAATTTTAAGCGGAACTCAAAAAACTTTAAATGTTGTTAATCAAGCTATTCCAATTATTAAACAAGCCGGACCAGTTATCAATAATGCTAAAACTATGTTTAGAGTAATGAATGAATTTAAAAAAGTTGATATCCCGCAAACGAATACTATGCAAACTAATATAATTGACAAAAAAAAAGAAATTCCTTTAGAAACTTCTTCTACAAATAATGGCCCTACTTTTTTTCAATAAAAAACCGATTTTAATCGGCTTTTTTACTATCTTGTTTTTTTCTTAACTCTGTATTTAATATTTTTTTTCTTAATCTGTAACTTAATGGTGTTACTTCAACTAATTCATCATTATTAATATAATCTAAACATACTTCTAAACTTAATAATCTTGGTCTTTTTAAAACAACTGTATGATCACTACCACTAGCTCTAGTATTGGTTAATTTTTTACCCTTTACAACATTTACAGCCAAATCGTTTTCATGATTATTTTCACCAACAATCATTCCTTCGTATACTTCAGCACCTGGTTCAATAAACATAACGCCTCGATCTTCTAATTGTCCTAAAGCATAAGCTGTTGCTTTACCATTTTCCATAGATACTAATACGCCTTGTTTTCTTTGACCAACTTTAGAGCCAGCTAATTTACGATACTCTTTAAATGTATGGTTGATAATACCATAGCCTTTAGTCATTGTCATAAACTCAGTCATAAAACCAATTAATCCTCTAGATGGAACAAGATAATTTAATCTAACTTGATTATCACGACTTGTCATATTTAACATTTCACCATCACGATTACCTAAAGCTTCAATTACTGATCCAACATATTCTTCTGGAACTTCAACTAAAACATCTTCAAAAGGTTCGCATTTAATTCCATCAATTTCTTTGATAATTACTTGTGGTTTAGATACTTGAAGTTCAAAACCTTCTCTTCGCATATTTTCAATTAAAATAGATAAGTGTAATTCTCCTCGACCAGATACAATAAATGATTCATTATCATTTGGTTCTACTTTTAAAGATACATCTTTTTCTGTCTCTTTATATAATCTTTCTTCTATTTTTCTTGCTGTTAACAATTTACCTTCTCTACCACAGAATGGACTTGTATTAACGCCAAATGTCATTTGTAATGTTGGTTCATCTATTCTAAGTAAAGGTAAGGCTTCTTCTTTTCCTAATGTACAAATAGTTTCTCCAACTTCAATATCAGGTAATCCTGCTATTGCAACTATTTCACCAGCTTTAGCTTCGTTTATTTCAATTCTTTTTAA
>CALVSP010000033.1 GCA_944359065.1 uncultured Bacilli bacterium | reverse complement strand
TACATTAGGTCTTACTTGTAAAAAGTATTCACCTAATGAAAATAGCAATATAGTTTATGCAAGCTTAAGAGTTTATGTTGACCTTTATAATAAAAACAAAGGTCTTTTTTTATTGGGTAAAAAAGTTTATGTAAAAGGTTACCTAAATTCATATTCGGATAAAGATAAAAAAATACATAATTATGTAACAGTAACAAGGATAGAAGGGTATGATTTTGAAAGTGCTACTGGTCCAGTTATTGGTGTTGATTATGATGGAGTAGAAACATGGAATGGTAAACGACTTGAAAATGAACCATTAACACAAGAAGAATTAAAAGAGTTGGATCAATTACTTAAACCATATAAGGATGGTGATACTAGTGAATAATAACTTAATTCAAAACATAAATTTAACTATGAAAGAAGATCAAAAAGAAATATTTAAAGAATTAATAATTAATTATTTATTAAAGCAAATTAAAGAAGAAAAATAGTTCTGAATGATTTGCTTATTTTTATTTATTATGGTATGATGCACTTGTCTCGAAGAAAGTTAAGTGCTATAAAATGAGGAGGTAGAAAATGAATTATAGTTACTTAACGAATATGAATTATAATGCAGGTATTTATATTAGACTTTCTCAAGAAGATAAAGATAAAAAATATGAGTCAGATAGTGAAAGTGTTACTAATCAAAAAGAAATATTAAGAGACTATTGTTTAAAAAATGGATTTAATCTAATAGATGAGTATGTAGATGATGGTTATTCAGGAACTAATTTTGATAGACCAGGATTTATTAGAATGATTGAAGATATAAAAAATAAAAAGATTAATCTTGTGGTAGTAAAAGATTTATCAAGACTAGGTAGAGATCATGTAATGACTGGTTATTATATTGAAACTTATTTTCCTGAAAATAAAGTAAGATTTATATCAATTGTTGAAAACTATGACAGTATGAAAAATCAGGCTAGTAATGATTCATCAACATTTATTATTGCTTGCAATGATTATTATAGCAAACAAAACTCATTAAAAATAAGAAATGTATTGGATGCTAAAAGAAAAGATGGTAAATTTATAGGTAGTAAACCATGTTATGGTTATATGAGAGACCCAGAAGATAAAGGACATCTAATTATAGACCCTAATACAGCACCTTATGTTAAGCAGATGTTTGAGTGGAGAGCAAATGATATAGGAATATCTGAAATAGCAACTCGTCTTACTAAATTAGGAGCACCAACACCAAGCGCTTATAAGAATTTACCAATATCTTCAAGAGTAAAAGAAAAAGATATATGGACAATACATTCAGTTAAAAAACTATTACAAAATAGAATGTATACTGGTGATATGGTACAACATACTCAAACTAATATTAGTTATAAATCTAAAAAGAAAGTAACACTAGATCAAAGCTTATGGGTAATAGTAGAAAGTACTCATGAACCATTAGTAGATAAAGAGACATTTAGAATAATAAATAAAAAAAGGGATAATCATAATAGAACTGTTACTAAAAAAACGGAAAGACCAATTAGATTACTCGAAGGATTAATCTATTGCAAAGAATGTGGAAATAGATTAGGAGTAACTTATAGAAAAAATCATGATTATTGGACTATTAATTGTAATAGATATGCTAGAGACCCAATTAGAGGAAGATGTAAAGCTCATTTCTTTCCATATGATTATTTCGAAGAAGAAGTATTAGAAGAATTAAACAAATTATTATCTGATTTATTTAAAGGATTAAGTATTAAAGAATTAAATGATGAAATAATTAATAGAACTAATTCGGGTACTAAATCACTTGATGAAATAAAGAAAGATATAGAAAAAAATATTTTAAAATTATCTTCTAATATTCAAATAGTTTATCAAGATAGAATTGATGGTAATATTTCTTTAGAATCATACAAAATGATAGTATCTCCTTATGAACAAAAAATGAGAAACTTAAAAGATAAATTAGAAGAAATAGAACTTGAAATTTTAAAGAGAAAAAATAGTGCTAATAAAATACCAAATTATACTAAAAAGATAAAAGAATTATTAAATATAGAAAAACCAAATAGAGACTTGTTATTTACCATAATAGATAGAATAGAAGCAGATGAAGATAGAAATATAACAATTAAATTTAAATATAAAATACTAGAAGATTATACTTTTAAATATGTTGATAAAAATCTAATTAGGAATCTTTATGGTAGATGTGGTAAAAAATCAAAAATATGATATAATAGGCATTAAACAAATTAAGGAGGCTTATTATGCAAGATATATTTAACAATATTATTAATATACTTTTGGTTTTAGGAGGTTTTACTGCATTTTTAATATATTATTTTCAATGTAAGGCAAAAAGAAGAGATGCTGCAGCATTAATAGTTACACAAATTGAAGAATTAAAAGAAAAAATGTTGCAAATAAACAATATATCTATTGACAATACTATAAATGAAAAAGCATTTTATGAAACTTTAGATATCATTACAGAAAATCAATGGGAAAAATATAAACATTTATTTATTAAAAAAATGGATTCGAATAGTTTTAAAACAATTAACAATTTTTATGAATCAGTTTTAAGTGTGAGAGAACAACTTGTATTTGTAAAACAATTACAACGTCAACAATATTTTAATATTCAAGGAATGCTAGATACAAATTGCAACTCATTTATTATGGATACTTTAAATTTTTCATTATCATCAACTGGAATTAAAGATTATAAACAATCTATAATTGAAAAAGAAACAAAAAATGAAGCGGAAGAAAAACAAAAAGAATTAATGCTTAAAGTACTTGACGATTTAATGAAAGCAAATCCAAATTTTGATGCTAATCAATTTTGGAAAATATATAATATGAAAAGAGATTTATTAAAAACAATTGTTAATTCTTCACCTTATATTTCTTATGTGCCATTACAAGTGTCTGAAACATTTAATAAGGCAATAAAGAATATTAGTTCAATAGAAGTTATTGGGTGTGAGGGTTTTAGAAAATTAAAGAAAATTGCAAAAATAAAATAACCACTAGAGCCGTCACGAGGTGGCGAAGGTGCTGAAGTAATTTATGCACTAAGAAACAAAGATACTTTATCAAATTTAGTATTGCAAGAATTAGCTAAAGAAGGTCAAACAATTAGAAAAGCATATCAAAGAAGATTACCTAGTGATACATCTAAAGATTATTACTTTATGCAAAGAAATACGGGAATAACAGAACCAATAACAGTAGAATATGGATTTTTAGATACTGCTTCAGATGCTGAAAAATTAAAAAATAATTATTTAAAATATGCTGAAGCAACTGTAAGAGCAGTACTAAATTATATTGGTTATATTGAAGGAACCGATAATACATATACAGTAAAAAAAGGCGATAGTTTATATAGTATAGCAAAAAAATATGATATAAGCGTAGAAGAGTTAAAAGCAGCAAACAATTTAAGTAGTAACTTATTAACAATTGGTCAAGTTTTAGTAATACCAAAAATAGAAAAAGAACCAGAAGATTATACTGTTTACACTGTTGAAAAAGGCGATACATTATATGGTATAGCAAACAAATATAACACAACAGTTGATGACATAATAGTATACAATAATTTGGCGTCAACTAATCTGTCAGTTGGTCAAAAAATTTTAATTCCCAATATTTATACTGAATCAGATCAATATGATACTTATACAGTAAAAAAAGGTGATAGTTTATATAAGATTGCTAATGAATATAACACAACAGTCGATGAATTAATGAAATTAAATAATTTAAGTAGTAATTTATTGTCAATAGGTCAAAAAATATTAATACCAAAACAAAATGAATCGCAAGATTTTGATTATATTGTTAAATTAGGAGATACATTGTATAGCATAGCAAATAAATATAATACAACTGTAAACGAAATAAAAAGTTTGAATAACTTAAATAGCAATTTGTTGACTATAGGTCAAACTTTAAAATTACCTAAATTAAAAAATAATACTTATATTGTAAAAAGCGGTGATAACTTATATAGTATAGCAAATAAATACAATACAACAGTCGATGAATTAAAGAAAAAAAACAATTTAAGTAGTAATTTATTAACAATAGGTCAAGTATTAATATTTTAATAAAAAAAACCCCTGTTTTGATTAAAAATAGGGGTTAAATTATTAATGAATTTGTTTACATATTCCTGAATCTGGATTATAAAAACAATGGCTTTTATATCTACCAGATAATTCTTGATCATACCATACATCTTTGCATGAATCATTTCCACTAGGGGCATAAAACCATAATGCATTAGTTGCGGGATAATAGTATTCACCTCTTAATATTCTATCGGCTAGATTTAATTCGGCAGTAGTTGGATTACCAAAGAATAATGGACTATCCACGCCCGAAAATTGATTTGGCTGATATAGGGCATCGGTTATTGTATCAATATTTTTAAATGTAAGACAATCAGCTAAAACTCTATTTACCAGTACATTACCAACCATTAGCATACCAAGATTTCCTTCACCGACTGCTTCGGCACGCATAATTCTAGCTAACAATTCTCTTTCCTTAGTATTATATTTAATAATCATTTTCTCACCTATATAATTATATGTTTTATTAAAAATATATTGTAATAAATTAAAATATGTGTTATAATTTACTTACATTTGATTAGGGGTGTAATTCAATGGTAGAATGACGGTCTCCAAAACCGTTCATGTGGGTTCAACTCCTGCCACCCCTGCCAAATTAAATTGTACGACTTTTGATATAACAAAGTCGTTTTTTTATTGTCTGAAATCATAATATTTTTTTATTAATTAATTAGTTAATAATTTAATATAGTCTGTTTGACAATTTAAAAATAAAATGATAACATAAAAGCATATAGGAAGGTGGTATTTTGTAAATGATTAATGAAAAAAAGATTGAACATTCAAAAACATATTCGTATGTAGGATTTTTAAACGGTAAATTATCTTTGAATTCAGGGCCAACAAAAATGCATTCATATGTAGGATTTTTAAATGGTAAGCTATCTTTAGATTCAGAAACTAGTGAAATAATTGAATCTAAAGAAAATATTAAACCATTTCTTGATGATTTTTCATAAAATGCAAAACAAGAAAAAGAAATATGTAAAGTTAAAAGAAAGAAATATTAAAATATAATAATTTTAATTAATAAAGTAGAAAAATTAAATGATATTTTTATTAGGCAGTAAGAATCCATCAAAAAAAGCGTTAGAGATGTGGCTGCAAAAACTAGATATTGATAAATTTGAAATTATGTCATTTGCTATTGAATCTGAAACTAATAGTAAATTAATTGGTTATTGAATAATAAGAGTTGTCGAAAATAGAAACAAAAATTTAAAATAAATAGCTATAGAAAATAATCTTTTTTATGATTATTTTCGCTCTATTGAAGGCGGATTCTCATTAGATGAAAATGGCCTACCGTTCGTTATGAACTTATTGTGTAATTGAAGATAAGTATGGTAAAAAGTCGACCGGAAAATCTTTAGGAATAAGACTTACAAAACCGATGGTTGAGTTTGTAAAAAATTGTGGCTCATTAAATAAAGTTATAGAAGAAATATTAAATACTTCCAATAATAAACAAAATTTAGGAATAATGAGCTATTTAACTTCAAGGTTATATAGTCTTTAAATAGTTGATAGTGAAGCAGTAATTTCAAGTTTAATACCTTTTATATATTTTGAAGAAAGAGAAAAATTAAACAATTATATAAAAAGTAATAAAATCAAGCAAAAATATGATATAATTATATTATTGTAGGAGGTTAAATATGATATTAAGTTGCATTGAAGCATGTAGTGATCCAGATATAATGCATATAATAAGCGTTTTTAAAACATTATTAAATATTGCAAGAATAGCAGTTCCTGTAATGTTAATAATATTTATAATGATTGATGTTGTTAAAACAATTGTTTCAAGCGATGTTGATACTAAAAAATTGAGCAAAAGTATTATAAAAAGAATTATTGCTGCAGTCGTTGTATTTTTAATTTTTCCAATTGGAAATTTTGTATTGCAAAATTTGCCTGTATCTGATGACGGATATTTAAGCTGCTATAATTGTGTTGGAACTGACGCTGATACAGACACATATCAAGATTTTGGGGATTATTAATAAAAAAGTTTTAAAATAAAATCAATCATATTTTAAAACTTTTTTTATAAAATATAAATCCAATAATTTCTAATATAGCATATATAATTATAAATAAGCCAATAGTTGAAAAAATCAAGTTAGTTTCAATTGCTACATAAAAACCACAAATAATTAATAAAATAGAAATAATTAAATGGCTGACAAAAGATATTCTATTTTCTTTTACATTTAAAGCTTGGATTAATCTAATAATACCAGTATATATAATCCAACCACCGCAAATTAGTCGAATAGTCATTTCAATTAAAGAAGAGAACAAAATTACAAATAAACCGAATATAATTAAAATGACACCTAAAACTAATTTATATTTTTGCTCAATATTAAGTTTTTTTAAAATTCTACGATAACTTAAAATATTAAATATACCAATAATAATTAATATTCCTCCAACGATATAAGAAACAAAATTTAATATACCACTAGGATTAGTAAATAAAATAATACCAAAGATTAAAAACAAAATTGAACTAACTAATGAAGTATCGTTAGAATATTCAATAACTGTTAATTTTTTCATAAATAATCACCTATATAATTATACAATAAATAAATTGACAAATCAAATCTATAAGTATAAAATATTCATATAGTGTGGTAATTGGTAATATAGAAAGGAAAATAAAATGCTCGAATTAAAAAATATAAAAAAAAGTTATAAAGTTGCAGATTTTACGCAAATAGCTTTAAATGATGTAAGCTTAAAATTTAGAAAAAATGAATTTGTTGCTATACTAGGACAATCAGGATCTGGTAAAACAACCTTATTAAATATAATTGGTGGATTGGATCATTATGATAACGGTGATTTGATAATAAATAATAAATCTACAAAAAAATTTAAAGATACGGATTGGGATGCTTATCGTAACAATTGTATTGGCTTTATTTTTCAAAGTTACAATTTAGTAAGTCATATAAGTGTTTTGGCTAATGTTGAATTAGGTATGACTTTAAGTGGTGTATCAAAAAAAGAGAGACGACAAAAAGCAATTGAAGTTTTAAAAAAAGTTGGACTAGAAAATCATATAAATAAAAAGCCAAATCAATTATCTGGTGGACAAATGCAAAGAGTTGCGATTGCAAGAGCTTTAGTAAATAATCCTGATGTAGTTTTAGCCGATGAGCCAACTGGAGCATTAGACTCAAAAACTAGTGTCCAAATAATGGATTTAATCAAAGAAATAGCTAAAGATAAATTAGTGATTATGGTAACTCATAATAGTGAACTAGCTCATACATATGCTAATCGTATTATTGAATTAAAAGATGGTAATATTATAAGTGATACAAACAAATTAGATAAGCAAAAAACAGATAAAAAATACAATATCAAAAAAACAGCAATGAGCTTCTTAACTGCTTTATCTTTATCATTTAATAATATTAAAACAAAAAAAGGCAGGACTATTTTAACAGCTTTTGCCTCAAGTATCGGTATTATTGGTATATCAATTATATTATCATTATCAAATGGATTTGATATGCAAATAAACAAATTTGAAAAAGATACATTATCAAGTTTTCCAATTACGATAAGTAGGCAAGCAACAGAAATGACTGCTGAGGATATGATGACTTTAACGCCAGATAAAAACAATAGTTATCCAGATACTAATGTGATATATCCTTACGATACCGCTTCATCTTTATTAATTCATCAAAATATTTTTACCGAAGATTATTTAAAATATATTGATAAAATAAATGAAGACGATGTAGTTGGTATATCATACTTAAGAACAATGGGGCTAAATATGTTAATAAAAAATGATGATAAAATTGAATATATTAACAATTTAAATATGATATCATTACCTAAACAATTAAAACAAAATGAACAAAGTTTTTTAGAATCGGCTTATGATTTGTTAGCTGGTAATTTTCCAAAAGACAAAACAGAAATCGTAATTGCAGTTAATGAAAAAAATCGATTAGAAAAAAGTATTTTAGAATCTTTAGGAATTGATACTACTAAAGAAGAAATCAAATTTGATGAATTAATTGGTAAAGAAATAAAAGTAATATTGAATGATGATTTTTACATAAATACTAATGATTATTTTGTTCCTAATATGAACTATGAAGAAATATATGATAAAGGAATAACTTTAAAAATTGTCGGAATAGTAAGAGGTAAGGAAGATAATATGCTTCCACAAATCGTAAGTGCAATGAGTATGAGTCAAGGTGCAGGAAATATATTATATTCTAATGAATTAGCTGAATATATTATAAGTGAAAATGCAGATTCCAAAATAGTTTTAAAACAACAGGAATTAGACTATAATATTTTAACAGGTGAAAAATTTACTGAAAATGCTACTAAAGATGATACTTTGGCATATTTAGGCGCTAAAGATATTCCATTTTTGATAAATATTTATCCAGTTGATTTTAAGGCTAAAGAAAATATATTAAATTATCTAGATGAATATAATAAAGATAAATCTGATGAAGAAAAGATTATCTATACAGATTTAGCAGATACCTTTTCAACACTTTCTTCTAATATTATGGATGCTATAAGTTGGGTATTAATTGCATTTTCTAGTATTTCGTTAATTGTTTCTTCAATAATGATAGGAATAATAACTTACATTTCCGTTTTAGAACGAACAAAAGAAATTGGAATTTTAAGAAGTTTGGGAGCAAGAAAGAAAGATGTCAGTCGTGTATTTAACGCAGAAACATTTATAATTGGTCTAACTTCTGGAATCATTGGTATTGTAGTAGCTAGATTGTTGTTATTCCCAATAAATAGTTTATTAAAAGAATTAACAGATTTAAATAATGTTGCTATTATGAATCCACTACATATATTAATTTTAATTACAGTGGCGATTATTTTAACTTTAATCGGTGGTTTAATACCAGCTGTCATTGCTAGTAGAAAAAATCCTGTCGAAGCATTAAGAACGGAGTAGAGATATGAAATATTTAAAAATAATTATTGCAATAGTCTTAATTTTATTACTATATTATTTTATGCTACCAGCAATTAATTTAAGTGATCCTAGTTTTTGGACTTTTGCTTTTATTAGTTTTGTTTTATTTAATATAGTAAATATAATTTTTTCTAGTACTGAAATATTAAAAGTAGTAATCAATAATAAAAAAGTAAATAAAAAATCATATTTATTATTTAGTGTAATTTTTATAGTTTTTGGCTTAATTATTATAATAAATGTAGCTAACTCACCTTTATTTATGGCTAAATCATATTATAATAGAATAAGCGTTAATAATAGTGATTTTACTACTGATGTCGCTCCAGTAGATTTCTCTAAATTACCTCTTTTAGATAAAGATTCATCTATGAAATTAGGTGATAAAGTAATGGGGCAAATGACTGATTTAGTTTCGCAATTTGAAGTATCAAATCAATATACACAAATAAATTATAACGATGAAATAATAAGAGTTACACCTTTAGAATACGCTAGTATAATTAAATACTTTACTAACAGAAATAAAGGGGTAGCAGGATATATTACTGTTGATTCGGTAAATGGTGAAGCAGAATTAGTAAGATTGGATAATGGAATGAAATATATGCCATCAAGTCTATTTTTTGAAAACTTATATCGTAAATTAAGAATTAGTTATCCATTTACAATATTTGGTGACATTAATTTTGAAATAGATGATGATGGTAATCCATATTGGATTGCTCAAACATTAAAATATAGTGGAGTTGGCCTTAAAAAGGAAGTAACAGGTGTTGTAATTTTAAATCCAATTGATGGTAGTTCTCAAAAATATAAAGTTGAAGAAATACCTACTTGGGTGGACCACGTTTATTCAGCTAATTTGATAATCGAGCAATTAGATGATTGGGGATTATATAAAAACGGTTTTTTAAATTCAGTCTTTGGCCAAAAAGAAGTAGTAAAAACTACTGAAGGATACAATTATTTAGCAATGAATGATGATATTTATTTATATACAGGGATTACTTCTGTATCTAGCGATGGCTCTAATATCGGTTTTATATTAACAAATATGAGAACTAAGGAAACAAAATTCTATGATGTGGCTGGAGCAAAAGAATATGCAGCAATGGCTTCTAGTGAAGGTCAAGTCCAACAAATGAAATACACGTCAACGTTCCCATTATTAATTAATTTAGAAAATAAACCAACTTATTTAATGAGCTTAAAAGATAATGCTGGCTTAGTAAAAATGTATGCTTTTGTCGATTATGTTGATTACCAAAAAGTAGTTGTTACTGAAAGTTCAGAAGGAATAATTAAAGCCGCTCAAAATTATTTAGGTGGCAATATAACGACTGGTGAAGAAATTAGTAAAGAAATAACTATAAATTCTATAAAAACAGCTGTATTAGATGGGACAACATATTATTATATAAAAGCAGATGATACTTATCGGGCATCATTAAAAGTAAATCAAAACATTTTACCATTTTTAAGCGTTGACGATAAAATAAAGATAACCTATAAAGAATCTGATATAAAAGAAATTATAAAAATAGAAAAATAATACAAATATTTTCTATTTTTTTATTAAATTATCTTGTAAAAATATTACTTTTGTGATAATATTAATTTAAGGTGATAGTATGGGGAAAAAAATTGAAGCAGCTAAATTAATTGCTGATAAATTAAGAGGAAAATCATATTTATCTTATGTAGAAATTGCCAATATAACAGGATATCATCCTAAATATATTTTAAAATTAAAAAAAGAAATTTTGGATGGCGATATAAATTTTGAACACGGAAATAAAAATAGAGAGCCAATTAATAAGATAAGTAAAAAAGAAAAAGAATATATTATCAACTTATATAAAAGAAGTAATGTTAGTGTGAGAAAATTCTGCAAATTTTATAATCGAAGAAGTTATTCTTGTATATATAATATATTGAAAGAAGCTGGATTAATTAATAACGATATTTCGGAATAGAGATATCGTTTTTATTAACTATGTTTTTTATCTAACATATAATATCATGAAAGGAAATGGTTAGATGTATTTGAGTGATATGAAAGTTGGCGATAAAGGCATAGTAAAAAAAATAGATGCTCCTGAAAATATAAAAAGGAGATTATTAGATATAGGATTAATAAACGGCACAACTATTGAATGTGTTTTAAAAAGCCCATTTAATGATCCGATAGCCTATTTAATTAGGGGAGCTATAATTGCTATTAGAAAGAATGATTGCAATAAAATAGAGGTTGAAACAATATGAAAATAATCGCATTAGCAGGTAACCCTAACGTCGGTAAAAGTACTGTATTTAATTCTTTGACTGGTCTTCATCAACATACAGGTAACTGGCCTGGTAAAACTGTTAGTAATGCTAGTGGAACATTTAGTTATAATAAAGTTGATTATAAAATATATGACTTGCCGGGAACATATTCTTTAATTTCTCATTCAGAGGAAGAAGAAGTTGCCCGTGATTTTATTTGTTTTGACAAATATGATTTAGTGATTGTCGTATGTGATGCCGTTTGTTTAGAAAGAAACTTAAATTTGGTGTTACAAACTTTAGAAATAACTAATAAAGTAATCGTTTGCGTTAATTTAATGGATGAGGCAAGTAAAAAACAAATAAAAATAGATTTAGACAAATTATCCAATATTTTAGGAGTACCAGTGGTAGGAACTAGTGCTAGAAATAAAAATGGGGTAAATAATTTATTAGAAAAATTAGATAGTACAGATTTTAACGATACAAATATTAAATATCCAAATGAAGTTGAAGAAAAAATATTATTTTTAACTGAATATATCAAAGGAAAAGTAAAAGATTTAAATCCTCGGTGGGTTGCAATCAATTTAATTAATTATAATAATTCACTATATAAAAAAATAACAGAATATATAGGAATTAATCTGTTAGAAGACGAGATTATTCAAAATCAATTATTAGAATGCCAAAATTTTGATTTGGTTGATATGTTAGTTACCAAAGCGGAAGAAATTGCTAAAGAAGTAGTAAGTTATAATGATAAAAACTATAAAAATAAAGATTTAAAAATTGATAAAATAACAACAAGTAAAATTTTAGGAATTCCATTAATGATAGCTATGTTAATGGTAATATTTTGGCTAACTATAAAAGGCGCAAATTATCCTTCTGATTTATTATTTAAATTTTTTAATTTTCTTGAAATTTATATTTTAAAATTTTTTAATTTTTTGAATTTGCCATCATTTTTAATTGAACTTTTAGTTTCAGGAGTATATAAAGTGTTAACTTGGGTTGTCGCAGTAATGTTACCACCTATGGCGATATTTTTCCCTTTATTTACTTTATTAGAAGACTTAGGATATCTTCCAAGAATTGCTTTTAATTTGGATAAAATGTTTAAAAAATGTCAAGCTTGCGGCAAACAAGCGTTAACGATGTGTATGGGATTTGGCTGCAATGCTGTTGGCGTTAGTGGGGCTAGAATAATCGATTCACCACGAGAAAGATTGATTGCAATTTTAACAAACGTTTTTGTTCCTTGTAATGGTAGATTTCCGACAATGATTACAATAATTACTATATTCTTTGTTGGAATAAATGGCTCTTCACTATATAGTGTCATTTTATTGACAGTAATTATTCTATTAGGATTTTTATTAACTTTTATTGTTTCTTATATTTTATCGAAAACAATATTAAAAGGAGTACCTTCTTCTTTTACATTAGAACTACCACCATATCGTCGACCACAGATTTGCAAAGTTATAATACGATCTATTTTTGATCGAACACTATTTGTTTTAGGAAGAGCTGCGGTAGTTGCAATACCAGCTGGATTGATAATTTGGTTATTAGCTAATTTAACTATCAACGATATTTCTTTGTTGAATCATATTGCCACATTTTTAAATCCATTTGGTAAGTTAATTGGTATGGATGGCGTTATTCTAATTGCTTTTATTTTAGGATTCCCCGCTAACGAAATAGTCATACCAATAATGCTTATGGCATATATGGCAACAGGAAACTTAGTTGAATACGAAAGCTTGGAAAGTTTAAAAAATATTTTAATTACAAATGGTTGGACTATTAAGACCGCTATATGCGTACTTGTTTTTTCACTATGTCATTATCCTTGCTCTACTACTTGTTTAACAATAAAAAAAGAAACAGGTAGTATCAAATGGACTTTATTAGCAATAGTTTTACCTACTTTAATAGGTATATTATTATGTTTTTTAATAAGTCATATATCAAATTTTATTTAAAAGAACTAATTAAAACATGAAATTAGTTTTTTTAGGCATAAATACTACCATAATTTCCCAAAATGTGATATAATGATTAACATAGTGCAAACGTGGAGGAGTATGTATATGATAAATTTTGTAGTGGTTGATGATTATAAAGAAATAACTGATAATATAGAAAAAATTATAAGCAAAATAATGATGAATAATAAATTAGAATATAAGATACATATTTTTAATGATTATGATAATAAATTTAAAAAATTTATTCAAGAGCCAATGGTTAATAGAATATATTTATTAGATATAGAAACAAAATCTGCTTCTGGTATAGATATTGCTAGAATCATTAGAAAAAATGATTTGGATAGTATAATAATTTTTATAACTGCACATGAAGAATTAGCATCTAATATTGTACGTGACCAATTAATGGTTTTGACTTTTATATGTAAATTTGATGATTTTGAAAATAGAGTAAAAGAAGCAATTATGAATTCTTTAGCATACATCGGTAAGAAAAATGCTATTAGATTTGTTGATAGTAATGCAGTTTATATAATTCCAATTAAAGATATTTTATATGTTACTCATGATAGTGTTGAAAGAAAATGTATTATTAAAACCGATACAGTTACATATAAAATTGGTAAATCATTAACAGAAATTAAAGAAATGAGTATGGGTGCGTTAGCACAAAGCCATAGAGCGTGTTTAGTTAATGAAAACAGAATTATGAAAATTGATAAAAAGAATAAATTAATTATATTTGATAATGGCGATTCTATTGATTTAGTTTCTGATAATTATAAAAAAGAAGTGGGTTCTAGGTGTTAGAAGCAATCAAAATATATTTTTTACCTTGTTTGATAAATTCTTTGACTGCAATTTATATAATTAATAAAATATCTAAGAAAAAACTAAACTTAAAATGTGAAATAATGTTGATTTTTAATATGACGATATTATTGTTATTTAATAATGTATTTAGTGATGAGTCATACAAATTTTTTATAAGTATAACGATAATTTTATTTTTAAGTAAATTATTCTACTTAGAAAGTTTTGATAAAATAATTATAATGAATTTTTTCGTGCAAATTATTATATTTATTTCTGAATTCATATACTCTATAATTATGATAACTTTTTTATCTGATATTAATTTTTTATTTAATAATCCATTTTGGCTGTTTATTAGTAATCTTATAATCTGCTTAATTTCAATTTACATAATTAATATAAAAATTGTTATAGTTAATTTACATAAAATATTATCATTGACAACTAAATTGGATAAATTTACAAAGTACAATATTGCTTTATTTTTGATAGTAATAATAAATTTTTTATTACTATTCATATACAATGATTATGGTAACAAAAAAGATTTATTATTTAATTCATTTTTAATTATTTTTTACATATTAATTTTTTTGTTTTTATTAAAAGAAAAAATGAAAAATTTGTTTTTTATTGAAGAAAGAGAATCATTGATAAAAACTTTAAGCGAATATGAAAAAATGTTAGATTATCAAAGGGTAAGTAATCATGAAAATAAAAATCAACTTTTAGTTATAAAAACAATGGTAGAAAAAAATAACAAAAAGTTAATTGACTATTTAAATGAAATAATTAAAGAAAAGAGAAATGATAATGAAATTATTTATTCTAAAGCTAAGAGAATACCATCAGGAGGACTACAGGGATTAATTTACCAGAAAATGCTATTAATGCAGGAAAATAATATAGAAATAATATTGGATGTAAGTCCTCAAGTACGTAAAATAGATTTATCAAATATTTCTGCTAAGATGAATTATGATATATGTAGAATAATTGGTGTAATATTAGATAATGCAATAGAAGAAACTATGAAATTTAACAAAAAAGAACGAGAAGTAAATATATCGATGTATGTTGATAACTTATTTATTATAGAAATTTCGAATAGAATTAAAGATAATATTGACATAAACAAAATTGGAAATAGAGGATATACAACGAAAGATAACGGTCATGGATATGGATTAATTCTATTGAAAAAAATTGTAAATGAAAACGATAAAATTTTTAATGATGTTAGAATTGTTAATAATATTTTTACTCAGATTATTAAAATAAAAATGTAGATTTTAAAATTCTACATTTCAGACTGTTGACAAAGTAATTTTGTTAATAGTCTTTTTATTTTTTTTGAAATATAGTATAATTATATTGTGAGA
>CALVSP010000032.1 GCA_944359065.1 uncultured Bacilli bacterium | reverse complement strand
TTGGATTTTTAGAAACATTAAACCAAACTCTTCATCATTAAAGTAAAAATAATAATGCTTACATTTAGTAGGTCTTGGGGTAACCTCTAACTTTTTCTATTTCTAAATAATGATACTCTTGCAATTCCTTTAGTATGGATCTAATTCCATCTCTACCCTCTTTACTTATAGAGCAAAGACCTGCCAAAGAATAATCCCAATCTTCTGGCAAACTTAACATAAACGATAATAACCCTTTAGCTTTATACGATAAATTTTTATCTCTTAAGTGATAATTAGACATAACAGTATAGTTATTATTTTTTTCTATTTTAAAAACTGACATCTTTACACCTCCTAACATTTACAAAACTAAACCAAAATAAAAACTGATTTAGTTTATAAATATCTAAATCAGTTTAATTAACACAAAAATGGCGTCCCTGAGGTGATTCGAACACCCAATCTTTCGCTTAGGAGGCGAAGGCATTTTCCTATTATGCTACAGGGACATATACCTTAATTTTAAAATATTAATATCAAAATCAAGGTTATTTTTTCAAATTTTCATTGTTTTTTTAAAGATAAAGACAAATTTTCGCGACTATTTTGCGACTATCTTATTTCTTTAAAACCTGTCCTTCCTCGTAAAATAAAGGTTTCTAATACATTTTCCTTTATTTTAAACAACTCCTTAGGAGGCGAAGGCATTTTCCTATTATGCTACAGGGACATATACCTTAATCTTAACAAATAAATATCAAAATTAAGGTTATTTTTTCAAAACTTTATTGTTTTTTTTAAAGATAAAGACAAATTTTCGCGACTATTTTGCGACTATCTTATTTCTTTAAATTCTGTCCTTCCTCGTAAAATAAAGGTTTCTAATACATTTTCCTTTATTTTAAACAACCCCTTAGGAGGCTATCGCTCTATCCTACTGAGCTACGAGGACACAACAATATTATAATACATTTTTAATATTTAAACAATCAAAAAAAGATAGAAAACTATCTATTTAATAAAATTAAGTAATAACAAAATTGATAAATTTGAAACATATCTTAATTTATATCCAAATTTTACACCAAATTCAGATAAAGCTACTTTCTTATCATATAGACTAACTAGCCAACTTTCCTTATATTTAGGAACTACCAAATTTAAAGGAAACATATGACTTCTAATTATATCAGATTCTTTAGAATTTACATTAAATTTTTCTAAAGCATTTACTTCTGCTTTTAAAGGATGCGTAAATGTAGAAATAAATTTTTCTTTCATACTTATATTTTCACTATCAAAAAAATCATGTAATAATCCACCGATAGCAACTGATTTATAATCCATATTATGTTTTTTAGCAAATTTATATGCTTGATAAGAAACTTTTAAAGAATGATCAAATCTTGTAATTCCATGATGTTCACATTTTTTTAGATTTAAAAATTCTTCACTTGTTAATATATGTTCAACTAATTGTTTATACTCATTATCTAGTACCATCATTTCACCCCGAACTATAACATTATATCATAGTTCGTAAAAAAAAAGAATAACTTTTGTCTAAAAATTATTCAATTGTTAAAGTTTTATTTTTTGGTTGTATTTGTATATAAGTAATTCCATCATTGACAGTTAATTCTTTACCGTTTGACAACTTATATACAGTTTTACCAGCTGGACTTTTTTTCTCCCAAGTAATAGGAACTGCATAACCATTAGATATAAAATATCCTTTACCACTTCCTATATTATCTATTTCTTGCCTACCATAACTATCCATACTATAATTATTTACTTGATAAGTTATAATATTTTTAGCGGCAAATGGTTCACCGGTAACATAATCTTTTCTTAATGTATCACCACTATACTTATTATATACTTTATTTACAGCATCATATTTAAATGTATTTTCTTGATAATCAGAATATTTAATATAAACACTATCTGCTTTAACAGCACCTTCCATTGTTGATAAATCTATTTCATCAATACTATAATTTAATAATGGCTTTGATGTTGATGTAGTTTCATAGCCTCTTTTATTAGCTACTTTTAAAATGTTTTCAATATTAGTATAAGCAGTATGTTCAGTTGGAACACCATTATTTAATAAATCCTGATCACGCCAAAATCCACTATCTACCATACCATTAACATTATCTATATTTAAATTATTAATATCTGATTCAGCTTGTGGACTCCAACCAAAATGAGTATATATTGCATCATTTTCTTGAGCATAGTCTAAAAAATAATGTCTTGAACTTCTTACTGTTCCAATTCTTGCTGTATCTTTATCTTTAAATACGGCCATCATTCTAGTAATGCCACCTTCGACAACTATCTCATAAACTAAATAAGCATCATTTAACCCTGTTTGGTAAGGTTGGGCTGTTTTATGATTATTAATCATAACGGCAATTGGTCTCGTATCGGATTCTAAATCTAAAATTTGTAATTTTTTTTCAACTATTGGTTCAGGTTCTTCCGTTTTTTCTTCTTGTTCTAATTTTTCATCTTTATTAAAAAATACAAAATATACACCAACCCCGATTAATAAAACAAATACTAAAAATACAGATATAATTCTACCCCATCTTAACTTCATAATCATACTCCTCAATTAAATGGTGCTGGAAATAGGACTCGAACCTACGACCTACGCGTTACGAATGCGTTGCTCTACCAACTAAGCTATTCCAGCAACTATAATAATTATATCATAAGATTAACAAAAAAAGACATATTTTTTTAATGTCTTTTTATTTAATATCGATATCGTCAATCGTATGTCTATTACCGTATACTATAAAATGTAAATCGAATACATCATCGTAATCAATTATTTTATTTTCTTTTAAATTAGCAATGCAATCATTATACCAATTAATAAAATCTTTATTTTGGGAACTTAAAATTATTTTATTATTAGATTTGCTTTCATTTATAGTAACAAAACTTTCATTATAAAATACTTCAATTACTATTTCATTATCATCTAAATCATTATCAATAATTGTTTCATAATCGCCATCTAAATATAAATCTGTATGCTTTTCTAAAATATAATTATATTTTAATACATCATCATTACTATATTTAATATGTTGAAAATTTTTAAAGGTATTGAAAAATAAAATTGTACCTATAGCAAATAATATAATAGCAAGTAAAAATGGATAAAATTTAAAAGATATTTTTTTACTAAATAAATTAGATAATTGGTTCGTAATATACCCAAAAAATATTAATAAACTAAGTAAAATAAGTAAAACACCAAATAAATTAATACCAATTATTAAATAATAAATTATAAAACAAATAGCTATAGCAATACCTAGATTAACAAAAATTAAAGGTAATACTATAAAAATAAATATAAAAATTTTAGCTATTTCCTTTAAAACACTTGTTACATCTTCTTTTTTAACTATTTCTTTTTTTTCTTCCTTAATTTCTACTTTTTTCTTTTTTTTTACTGTTTTTTTAACTTCGACTTTATCTGTTTTAAACCATTTAATACTTATTAATACACATACGACAAAATATAAAAGCCAAACTAACATTCCCCATAAAATAGTTAAAATAATATCAAAAGGAAAAAATATAATATCAAGTATGTTATGACCTAAACCATAAACAACTAAAAATGGAATACTTATAATAGCAAAAATAAATAATAAAACTACAGCTTTAATTAAAATTTCAAATATATATTCTAATGATATATTATCTTGTTTTTTAAATTCATTAATAATACCTTGCGTAAAATCAGATAGTTTATCAGCACTACTTTTAATAAAATCATTAAAATCAAACTTTGACTCTTCATTAGTATACTTAGGATTTATTTTATATGCCTTTAATATTTCTTTACATAATTCATCAACATTACCAAAATCCTTAATTGCTTCTTCTTCTGTTTTACCATCTTTTATTTTTTCATCTATTGTTTCACTATATTCATCAATAATGTCTTTTACTTCATCTTCATCCAATATTTTTAAATTTTTCTTTAATTTATTAATAAAACTATTTTTATTCATTTTTCATACTCTCCTTTATAAATTTATTAACACTATTAGCAAATATCTTCCAGTTATCTCTTAAATTTTCTAATCTTTCTTTACCTAAAATCGTTATTTTATAATACTTTCTTGCTGGCCCTTCAGTAGAATCAACTAAGTATGTTTCAAAATATCTTTCATTAGTTAATCTTTTTAATAAAGGATAAATTGTTCCATCGTTAACATCAACTACTTTTGAAACTTCCATAACCAGTTCATATCCATAACGATCTTTTTTATTTACAGCTAATAAAACAATTAGCTCTAAAACGCCTTTTTTAAATTGTGTGTTCATATCTCACCTCTAAAATAATTATACGCTAACTACCTTGTATTGTCAAGTACTATATATTTAAAAATAGTATAATATATACTATCTAAATAAACTTAATACTTTAAATTTTTCTAATGTGTTATTGTTTTTTATTTAACTAATTTTTTAATATTTTTATAATTTTTAACATCTATCTTCTTGTTTAAATTCTTTGCTAGTTAATCATGATATTATAATAGTCCCAACAAATAACATTACTTTAGTTCCTTTTTTTACTGTTATAAAATGAACATTATCACAGCTACCAATCATTACTCTTACATATTCTTTATCATTCATATATAAATATTTTTTTAAATATTCGGTAATTTTTTAGCCCAAGTTTCTAAATCTTTAATACTTTTATTATGCTCTTCGTCAATTTCAATTAATGATTTTAGTTCTATACCATTTGTATTTTTTAAAGCTTTTAAATTAAAAATTAAATGACTTTCAGATTTAGTATTTATTAATTTAAAATTTTTGGGTATATTGTTAAAAACGTATTTTTTCTTAAATATTATTAAAGTTGATTCATAATCTAATTGATCTATTATTTTTTTAGTTTCTTCATTTATTATTAATAAATTTTTACTTTGTAAATTATAAATCAAATCAGTAATTAAAAAAGGTTTAGATAATCTTGCTCTAGAACACAATTTAACATAATAACCTTTCTTATTTAAAATTGATATAGTTTTTGCTAATTGACTATCAATAGCAATTAAATTACTGTCTTCAACAGTTTCAAATGTATTTTTATTCATAATTACATATTCTTTATTCATACAACTTACCTTAATTAATTATAATTTATCATAATGAGTCCACATTCTTAATACAAATATTTCCTTCTTTATTTCATCTATCTCATAAACTAAACGATGTTGATAACTTATTCTTCTAGAGCAACACCCAGTCAAATTACCCTTCAATTTTTCATAAGTGGGTGGTGTCTGATAAGGATTAATAGAAATCAAATCAAGTAACTCTTTTGCTTTATACTCAAGGCCTGCTTGTTTTAATAATTTTTTGTCTTTATCTGCATATTTTGAAAATATAATTTTATATTCTACCATTCTTCACCTTTGTTATAAACACTACATTTAGTTTTATCTTCTTTACGAGCATCTTCTATTGTATCAACAAAACCTGATATAGAATTTAAATAAATTGTTTCTTCTATATCTCGCCAATCACTTTCAGATAATAAAACAGCATTTTCTCCTTTATTATTAATAATATTAATAGGATTAAATCCTTTGTTTACATCAGATACTAATTGAAACAGATTTTGTCTTGCATTTGTAATGTTAATTGTATTCACATTAATCACCTCACATACATTATAACGTACTTTTTAATGTACGTCAAGTTCTTATATTATTTTATGCAATTAATAATTAAAAATAACATTTATTTTATTAATTTTTTACTATCATATTTTTCACTAATAATATTATTAAACATTATAGCAAACGCATTGGCAATATTTTGGTTTTTACTACCGCTTAAGCAAAAACATATAGGGCAAATTTTAAAATTTCCGAATATTTTATTTGAATTATTATAAAATTGAATGACAAAACTTTCATCAGTTCTAGTTATACTTAATTTATTAGCGTCTTTGTATTCACCATAACTTTCACTTAACCAGACAAATTGATTATCATTTAACATTTTATCATATGGTCTATCATTCTGTTTTATATCTATAAATAAATGTTCAAAATAAATATATAATTCATTATCTTTATCTATAATAAATTGATTATTATTATGATAATTAAACATTGTAAAATAAAAATCCATACCTTCAAAACTCATTTGCATTTCATCATTACTATTTAATAATTTTATTGTATATTTATTATTTTCAAAACAATATAATATTTTCATAAAAAGCCTTTCATTTAATAAAAAGTATTAAAATATAGTTAGCAACAAACTAACTATATTATACATAATTATAAATTCATCTATATCGTATTTCCCCATTTATAAAGAAAATTAAATTTTTTCTTCTTCTTCTGGTTTTTGTTTCTGTTACACGAAAAGCTGGAATACAATATAAAGCCATTCTTAATTGTTTAAATATTTCTTCTTCATTTTCTGTTTTTTGTTTTAAAGTTGAATATAAATCATACAAAGAATTTATAACTTCAGGATTTAAATCTTGCAAATAATGTTCACTTATATTATTAATATTTAAGATAAACCCTTCATAATGTTCATCATACATTGAACCATAAACTCTTATAAAAGCAATTAATTCTGATGCCTTTATTAAGGTACTTTGAATATTAGATAATTCTTGTTTTCTATACTCCTTTAATCCCTTATAATCAAACATATTATTTCCCCCTTGTGAAGTATTATAACATATATTTTTATTTTATACAAAAAAAATTTTATTTTTTTAACAATAAAATTTTAGCTGCTTCATATTGCGGTTCAATAATTTGTTTACCCTTATTTGATAATTTATTATAACTTCTCATTAATTTTTCTAGCACAAAATTCGCCCCTTCATCAATACTTAAGCCTTTTTCAACATAAACCATTCTAAATAAAGAAGGAATACTATAAAAATGAGCCATAGCATCAGAATCAGCAATACATATTTCTTCTGGAGTTGTTTTATTTTTTAAAACACTTCCTCTATGATTTAAAATACATTTTTTAACTAATTCAATTTTATTTGAATCTAATTCAAATTGTTTTAATAATTCATCTGCAATATTTGCTCCTATTATATGATGATTTTCAGTAAAATCTTTATTAGTAACAGAAGCTATATCATGTAGCAATGCAGCTAAAGCTACTATTTCATAATCGGCTCTATATTCATCACATATATCAATAGCAATTTTATACACTAATTCTATATGATGATCCCACGCACCAATACCGTAAGCATTACTAGGTAACATACATCTTCTTTTTACTTCATTATATATTTCATTAATTATTTTTTCCATAAAACCCACCTATTTCTTTAATTTGGTGCACAGAAAGGGACTCGAACCCTCACGAATTACTTCACAAGCACCTCAAGCCTGCGTGTCTACCTATTCCACCATCTGTGCAAATAAAACTAGAAATTATCTAGTTTTTAAGTGCCTTAAACATTTTGCGCCATAATTTATCCGAAGAATAATTTAATATTCCTACTTTATATATTTTTAAACCATACTTAATTAATAAATATATAACTACTATCATTAAACCCATAGAAATCAAAACATCAATAACAGTAAATTCACCCATTACTAATAATGATGGACTTAAGATAGCCGATATAAATGGCACATATCCTAAAATATTAATTATTAATGAACCTTTAAACCCACCTGCTATAATAGCTAAATAGTAACCTAATAAACTAATTAACATAATAGGTGTTTGTAATTGTTGAAAATCTTCAGTATTAGTAGTCATACTTGCTAAAATACCTGCTAATAAAGAATAACCAATAAAAGTTAAAATCATAAGGATCAAAACTAAAGGTACAATATATTTTAGTGATGAAACAAATGATGGCGTAAATAAATCATTCATCAAACCAGTAACTTGATTAAATACATCATTAATGCCTGATGCATCACCAAAGAAACTTCTAGATATAAATCCTAATGCTCCATATAAGAATAGCAATCCACCTTGAATTAAAATAAATAAATTACCAGCAATACATTTACTAAAGAAATGAACTTGTGGTGAAACATTACCAATTATTATTTCCATACCACGAGTAGTTTTCTCATCATTTACTTCTGCACCGATCATTTGAACTAAAAAGATTACTAACATAAAAAATGGTAATATAATTACTGGAAAAACAGCACTCATAATCATTTCCATATTTTCTTCAGCGGAATCTTTTTCTTCATCTAAAACTGTTCTTTCAATAGTAACTGGTGTATTTAAAGCTAATAATTCTTCTTCACTTATTTCAAACTTCTCAACTGCTAAATAAGTTTTAACAGAATTAACAGCACTATTAATTAAAGTCATATTTAAAGTATCGACAAAACCATGAGTTATCATTGAAACTTTAATAATATTTTCTTCATCATAATCAAAAACTAAAGCAATTGAATCTTTTTCTTCTTCATTATTTTTTATTTCTTCGGTTATTTCTTCTTTTGTTTTATCATATTTAATTATTTCGTATTTGCTTTCATCCGTTAATTTAAATCCTGCATCGATACTAGATTTAAATATATCAAAAGTATTAGTATTGTCAATAACATAAATTTTCGTAGTTTTATCAAAATCACCACCAAAGAAGGTAATAATGTGATCGATATTAGCAACACCTACTATTAAAATAGCTAAAAAGATATTAGCTAAAACAAACCATTTAGTTTTAATCTTTCTTTTTAAACTCATATTAATTAAAAATTTTAATTTATTTTTCATATGATTCACCTACTTTTGCTACAAAGATTTCATTTAAAGATGGCTCTTCAACTGAAAACTTAGTTATATTATCACATTTACTGATATATTTAAATACATCTTTAACAATATCTTGATTTTCAATTTTTATTTCATATTCATCAGCTTTTTTTGTAACAGCTACAACGCCAGTTATTTTTTCAACTTTTTCAACATCGATATCGCCTTTAACTAAAATATTTTTCTTACGATATTGTTCTTTTATTTTCTTAAGTTCACCTGATAAAACAGATTTACCTCTCATTAAAACTACTAATTTTTTACAGAACAATTCAACGTGTTCCATTCGATGTGATGAAAAGATAATCATACTACCTTTTTTAGACATTTCAACGATTTCTTTTTTAAATAATTCAACATTGAATGGATCTAAGCCACTAAATGGCTCATCTAATATTAATAGTTCTGGTTCATTTAAAATTGCCGTTATAAATTGAACTTTTTGTTGATTACCTTTTGATAATTCTTTTATTTTTTTATCTAAATATTCTGGTATTTCAAACTTTTCTAACAACTCTTTAGTTCTTTTAATTATATCTTCTTCTTTCATTCCTTTTAGAACACCATAGAAGATACATTGTTCTTTAACTGTTAATTTAGTCAATAAACTTCTTTCTTCAGTTAAAAAACCAATTTTATCAGTAACATCATAATCTATTTTTTTTCCATTTAATGTAATATCACCTTTAGTAATATCAAGTAACCCCATAATCATTCTAAATGTCGTTGTTTTACCTGCACCATTAACACCTAACAAACCAAATATTTCTCCTGGTTTTACTTCAAAAGATAAATTATCTACTGCTTTAAAATCGCCATAATATTTTGTTACTCCCTCTACTTTTAACACTATAACCACCTCGTATTATTAACTTTCTTTAATTTATCACTTTCATATTCATTATAAATTTTAATTAATTTTCTAATTACTCTTTCATAATTATCATATATCTCATCTTTTAATTTTAATTGAACATATTTATAAAAATCTTCTTTATCAGTATATAAATTCATAATTTCGTCTACTTTAATTTTACTTTTTTCACTTTTAATATTGAAAACATACTCCTGATAATAGTCGATTAATAACTTAGATATAATATCGTTTTCTAAATATAAGAAATTTACTATTTTATCATAATGTTTACAACAATTAATTGTTATCATTTAATAATAAACCTTACAATATCATTATAAGTTATTGCGACCATTAAAATCATAAGCAAAGCAAGTCCGACAGCGTGAATTGTATTTTCAACTTTTATATTCATCGGTTTTCTTCTTACTTTTTCAATTATTAAAAATAATATTCTTCCCCCATCAAATGCAGGAATTGGTAATAAATTAATAAATCCGACATTGATACTTAGATAACCCGTTAAATAAACTAAATTAATTAATCCCGCTTTAGCAGATTCCCCAACAATATTATAAATTCCTACTGGACCTGATAGATTAGATAAACTAAGTTTTCCCGTAACTAAATAAGTAATAACTAAAAACATCTGTTCAATTAAACTAAAAAATTTACTAAATCCATATTTTATTCCTTCAAAAAATCCGTATTGTATAGTTGAATCTAAAGAAAATCCATAAGAATAAACACCTTCATTTTCTGTTGGAACGATATTGATTTTTTCTATTTTACCTTCTCTTAACACTTCTAATTCTAAAGTCTTACCATAATTCATCTGATATTCGATCATCAACCTATCGATGGTATTTATTTTAACGCCGTTCATTGTTTTAATCACATCACCAGCTTGTAGGCCAGCTTCATAACTAGGACTTTCAACAGGAACTTGTGATACGATAGGTTTATTATTTGGATTACCATTAATAAACCCAATAACAATTAAAATAACTAAAGCTAAAATAAAATTAAACATAACACCTGCTACGATAGTTAAAAAGCGTTGTAACCAAGTTTTAGATTGTAGTTTTTTATCTTTTGGTACATCTTCATCATCTTCGATTCCTTCACCAGCCATTGCACAAAAACCGCCGATTGGAAATAATCTAATTCCATATTCTGTTTCATCATTTTTTCTTTTAAACATAAAAATTCTAGGTCCCATTCCAATACAAAATTCATATACATAAATACCAGCCCTTTTAGCAAATATAAAATGACCTAATTCGTGAATAAATATAGTAATACTTAATACTAAAATAAAATATACTAATGTCATAATACCTCCTATAAAAAATTAATAAGATAGATAAAAATCAAAGACGCAAATATAACACTATCGAATCTATCTAATATACCACCATGACCCGGCATTATATTAGAAAAATCTTTAATTTTATAATTTCTTTTAATTTGTGAAAAGAATAAATCTCCTAACTGACCAAATATTGATAAAATTAATGATACAAATATTAATAAAAATACATTTATATCTTGATTGATAAAAAATAAATAAAATAATGAACTAATTAAAACACCAAAGAACGCCCCACCTAAGCATCCTTCCCAAGTTTTGTTAGGTGAAATTTCATTAATTTTGTGTTTACCAAATAACATTCCTGTCGATTGCGCAAAAGTATCAGTCATAATTGTAATCAAAAATAAATAAACAAAATATAATAGACTCATATTACGTAAAATTATTAAAGTAGCAAAACTTAAATCTAATAGTATAGTTGCGCCAATTAAATAAAAACATTTTTCAACATTAAAATCTTTACTTTTATGATTTCTTAATAACAAACAACCATATATTAATAAAATAATACCTAATACTTTAAAATCTAATATTTTATCTAAACTATTTTCATTAATACACGTACCTAATAAAAATAAATAACATACATAACAAATTAATCTATTCCAATAATTTTTAACTAATAAATCTAATATTTCTTTAAAAGCTAAAAGAGCAATTATTACTGCTAAAAAATAAAATGGAATACCACCTTTATAAACTAAGGGAGTAGCTATTATTAAAGCAACGATTGCACTAATTATTCTTGTTTTCATAGTTAATACCTCCAAATCTTCGATCACGAGCGTTATAACTTAATAAAGCTTTATCAAATTCTTCTTGATTAAAATCTGGAAATAAGACATCAGTAAAATAAAATTCAGCATATGCTGCTTGCCATAGCATAAAATTACTCAATCTTAATTCGCCACCCGTTCTTACCAATAAATCCAAATCAGGTAAATCATTATATAAATATTTTTCAAAAATTTCTTCATTTAAATTATTTATATCAATATTATTTTTTAAAACATCAACATTTATTTTTTTACATGCATCAATTATTTCTGCATGAGAACCATAATTTAAGCAAAAATTTAGTATACCACTTTTATTGTCTTTTGTTTTACATGTAATATCGTCGATAATATCTAATATTTCCTTTTTTAATGGTTCTCTTCGGCCAGAAAATACTATTCTTATATCTTTTTTATTAAAAATTTTAAAATCATTTTTAAATTTTTTCACAAATAAATCCATTAAATAATTAACTTCTTCATCGCTTCTTTTAAAATTTTCCGTCGAAAAAACATACAAGCTTAATACTTTTACTCCTTTATCAAATATATATTGACATAAACTATCTAAATTTTTAGAACCAGCTAGATGACCTTCACTTCTTTTTTTTCCTCTTTTAGTAGCCCATCGACCATTTCCGTCTACAATAATTCCTACATGATTAGGTATTTTCACATTTATCACCTAATTAATATTATATTATAAAACATAATTTAATACAAGAAAAAAGAAGATAAAACTTCTTTAAATATTTTTCTTTAAAACTGTTATTACCGGTCTATAGCCAATCGTAGCATTTGTTTGACTACCAGAAGGCTGGTAATAATAAATTTGATTTGTGGCCATATTGACATTAACAGATCTATAATTTGATGAAGAAGTTATAAAAGGTAGCTCACATTGTGTATAATATGTCGCATAATATACTCTAACCGTACTACTTCCAACACAAATATTTTGAGATCTACTATCTGATAATTGATATTTATCTAAGTAATTATCTAGTGAACTAGTAGTACCGCTACTATTATAAGGACCATAATACCAAGTTGCACGCCCACTACTACTCCAATCAGCATAACAACCAACAACAGTAACAGTCTTTAAATCTGAACATCCTACACCGCTAAAACTAGAAGAAGAATTATAATAAGAAATATTAGTCACAGAAGGAGAAGCTATTAAATCGGTGGCTGAATTAGATTTATACCAAGTGTTTCCATAGGCCACAACACTATATGAACCATTTCCACCAAATATAGTTAAATAATCGCTGTATTGATGAGTATATAAATTCTGAGTTCCTCTATTTTCTTCTGTAAAATATGCTACTGCTTTACTTCCCGTGGAATCACCTAAATATAACTTAGATGATGTAGATGATAAAGTCCAAAATAAACTACCATTAGTAGAATCATCTAAGGAAATTTTATTTGATAATTCATCAACCTTTGCTATTCTTACGTAATAATTATTACCTTGAGCTACTAAAGATTTATTTGCAATAGCTTCACCAACCCTTGTACTATTTACAAAATTATTATTTAAATAATTATATATAGTAGAACCTTCAAAAGTTGTATTACTACCATAAGAACCTGTTGTATAATTTGAGGCTAAAATTAACGTTACTTGTTTACTTTCATTAGAAATAACCTTCCATTTTAATCCCAAATATTCAACAATATCGCCAGGATTATATGTTTTATTATCTAAAAAAGTTGATGTTTTTACATTAATATTAGTACTTAAAGATGAAGACAAACCATTATTACCATTTGCAGTACAACTTACAAAATTATTACCTATTGTCATATTTGAAGTATTAATAGGATTACAATTCATATTACCACCGCTGATACCATAATTAACTTCAAAATAATCAGCAACATCAATTGAATCATCTTCAGTTATCTCAATATTCGAATTTTTTAAAGAAAGCGTTGGCGTTGTTTTATCCAATTTATATATTTCACAATTTTTTTCGCTTTCATTTCCTTTATTATCTATTCCTACAACGCAAATATAGTTATTAGCGCTTTCACTGCTTACTAGTATTTTTTCATCTAAGTCATAAATTGTTTCATCAGGATCACATTTATTTTGTCCCATACATCTTCTATATCCTGCTGGGCCTGATTCATTATCTGTCACTTCTATCTTTACATATAAATCTTCTTTATACCAACCATTTTCATTAATTGTTGTATTTAAAACCTTTTGATTTACATTTGGATTTATGTCATCTGGTCCCATATATCCCAAATCACAATCATTAACATCAACTACTTCTATTTCACTATCATAAGTTTTCTTATAACATTTATTATTTATTATTATTGCAATAGCAACTTCATTGTTTTCATTCACATATAATTGCCCATTTTCTGGTTTATTATTAATCATTATATCAGGATAAATATTTATTCCATTAATTATCTTTTCTTTTTTTGATTCGTCTAATAATGAAGAAGCATAATAATTATGACCACTATTTGCTATTAATTGAGCCGATGACATATCAGCAGAATTTCTCGCATCCTCTACTGCATCTAAAATCATTGGTGTTGCGATTAAAGCTATTACTGCCAATAAAACAATTATTGCTAATAATTCAATTAATGTAAAACTAAATTTATACTTTTTTAAAATTTTTTTTACAATACTTTTCATACTATCACCATAATTTTATTATATCACATTACCAATATAAATAAACAAAAAAAACATATAAAATATATGTTATGTTTTAAAATGAATCAATATTAATTCTTACTTTTTTTAATCCATTAGCATATGATGAAGCTTGGACAATTGTTCTTATAGCATTAGCAATAATTCCTTGTTTACCGATTACTGAACCAATTACACTACTATCAACTAATACTTGAATTGTGATATAATCTTCGTCATCTTCAAATTGTTTAACTGATACCATATCAGGATCAGTAACAACGCTTTTTACTAAAAATTCTGTTAATTCAACTAAATTCATAATTATTCTCCTTTTGTCATTTTAGACTCGTGGAAATTTTTTAAAATGCCTTGTTTTTTAAATAATGTTCTTACAGTATCAGTTGGAATTGCTCCTGTACTTAACCATTTTTGAGCTAATTGTTCATCGATTTTAACTTCTGCAGGTTCAACAATTGGATTATAATAACCGATTTCTTCGATTACTTTTCCATCTCTTTTACTTCTAGAATCAGCAGCTACAATACGATAAAAAGGTCTTTTTTTAGCTCCCATTCTCTTTAATCTTAATTTAACAGCCATCTTTAATCACTCCTTTTCTTGAATAATTGTAACATAAAACTTAAAAAGTGTCAACTATTTTTGGTTGACACTATATATAATTTTCATTTATTTCATCTAATTCTTTATCGATATCATCATCAACTATATCTTCCCAAGGTTCTTCATCTTCTTCAATAGCTATTTTAACCTTTGTTTCTCCTACTATTTCAACACCCAACTCTTTTTCAATATCAAAAGAAATTTGATTATTTTCTAATATATTAACCCCTAAACAAGTTGGTTGACTTAATGTTCTTACTATTATATCGGTATCGCTACTTAAATCAGCATTTTCTTTTAATTTTACATTGAATAAATCATTATATTCAATCTTTTGATTAACAACTGTTGTTTTAGAATCATTTTCATATGAATACCAAATGTTTACATCAAAAGAACCGTCGACACCTATTTTATCTCCTGTTTTATATCCTTTAAATTTATGTGTGATTACCGTTGGTGATAAAAAATTATAGCTATTTTCAAATAATAGCTTCTTCACAATTTATCAATTTAC
>CALVSP010000031.1 GCA_944359065.1 uncultured Bacilli bacterium | reverse complement strand
GCTATAAACATACTAAGAAAAACGCACAGCTTTGTTTTCAAATTTTTTCACCTCTTCATAAAAATTTGGGAAAACGTCTTTAATTCTACCATAATTTTATGATTTAGTCAAATTGGAATAAGTAATTATAAACTGTAAATTTTTGGAAAAGATATTTCCTTCTTTTAAAATATCATAATTTTCATAGACTTTTTCTACCTTTAATCCTAATTTTAAACATATATTTTTTATTTCTTCTATACTAAAAATTCTAAATATATGTGTATCGTTATATGTTTTATCATTAACTTCAAAAATGATACTACTCTTTTCTATTTTAGTTTCTTTATCGTAATTCCATATCATAGTTCGTTTCATATTGTTATAAGAATCAACTTTTTTACCAGAATCCTGTGGATTGTGCAAATCTATGATTATTTTTCCACTAGGTTTTAGTATTTTTTTTAAATTAACCAAACATTTTTCTAATTCATCAATATTTTTTAAATGATTAATTACCGCGAACATCGATATTACGACATCATATTTTTTATCGATATTTATATCTAATATATTTTGCTGATATAAACTACCATTCATTCTTGTCTTAGCTATTTCTAACATTTCTTTATTTAAATCTAATCCATCAATATTATAATCATTTAATAAAAATGCGTGCATTCCTGTGCCACAACCAACATCGATTATCTTATCATTTTTATTAATAAAATGTTTTAAAAATAATACTTCTTTTTGATAATCTTTTTTACTATAAAATTTATCATAATATTTTGCAAATTCTTTATATTCCATAAAACCACCTTGATTTAATTATATATTTTTTAAAATAAAAAGACAATATTAAATTATCTTTTTATCTTTGATCACTTATCGTTGCATTACTATTACTTGCTTCTAATAAAGTTAATGGATCATATGGTGCTCCTGTTGTAGTTCCCGCTAATAAAGCTATGTCAACTGCATTTGCTGGTATACCCCAAGAATTACCAGAAAATACAAATACTGCTCGATCAATAACAAAACCTCTTGTATTATACGTAACATTATCCATAATAGTACCGGTTGAATTTGGATTTAAATAAGCGGGTTGTCTTAGTGTGTGAAATATATTATTTCTTACAAGTAAATTTGTGACACCTGGTTGTGTTACAAAGCCTCTATTAACAACCCAAGTTGAAGAATCACCTGCTTGATTAGGTCCATATATGTCACAATTTATAATTTGATTATTATTACCACCTATTTGAATAAATTCTACAGGATAAGGTTGGTCACTAGTTATAGTTAATCTATCGATAGTTACATTATCACTATTGCTTAAAAATGGGACTAATGAAGATTGCAACAAAATTGTTGTTCCGGCTCGACCTTTCAATATTAATCCTGGTACGTTTAAATTTAATTGACTAGTAATAGGATAGGTACCATTTAAAACATTTATTATTCCATTAGGCTGAACTACCGCTAATGCTTCTTCAATTGTTTGAAATGGATTTTCTTCAGTTCCATCTCCATTTGGGCCAGCAGTAGATAAAACATACAAATTATATGGATTAGGCTGTATACTACCTGTTGGTCCAGTTGCTCCGGTTGGACCAGTTGCCCCGGTTGGACCTGTAACTCCTGTTGCTCCGGTTGGTCCAGTTGCTCCGGTTGGACCCGTTGGTCCAGGAATTTGATATATTCTTATGCAAGACATACAATTTCTTTTATTATAATTATTTTCTTGATTACAATACATACATTTCAACCCCTATTTATTCTTTACATTATATGTTTATAAAAATAAATTAGTTAAGTTATATGTTTGAATATTAAAAAAATTCATAATTTCTTATGAATTAATTTATAAAATGGGGCGCAATAAGGGATTCGAACCCTTGCATAACGGAACCACAATCCGCCGTGTTAACCCCTTCACCAATTGCGCCATTTATCAACAAAATAAGTTGACATATAAAATAATATCAAATTTTACTAACTTTTGCAACACTTTTTACAAATTTTCATTAAATATAGTCATTTTACCTATACTAACTGCCTAGGTAGTCATAAGATAAATTGGGAGGAAAAACTATGTACAATTATAACTATCCACCAAATTTTTACTTTGATGGAAATAATTTAAGAAATTATCAAAACAATTATCAAAATGATAATTTATTTAATCCATATGAAGGATTAATTAGGGGAAATTTATTTAAAAATATATATGACCCTTACAAAAATGAAAAACCATATGCTATTAAGCCAATGAATAATCAAGCTAAAATGTTAACTGATATCGATAGTTTAGAGTTTGCTATTATAGATTTAAATTTATATTTAGATGTTTATCCAGATGATAAATACGCTATTGAATTATTTAATAAATATCGCAGCGAACAAAATGAATTATTACACAATTATCAAAATGAATATGGTCCTATTTTATTAAATAGTGATGCTTTAAATAATATGCCTTGGATGTGGGACAATAAACCTTGGCCTTGGGAAAATTAGGAGGTTTTTATGTGGAGATATGAAAAAAAATTAGAATATCCTATTAATATAAATAAAAAAGATTTGAGTTTAGCTAAAACGATGATGGCACAATATGGTGGTCCAGATTCCGAATTAGGAGCAGCTTTAAGATACTTAAATCAAAGATATACAATGCCAGATGAAAAAGGATATGCTTTATTAACCGATATTGGTACTGAAGAATTAGCTCATTTTGAAATGATTGCTACAATGATACAACAACTAATGAAAGGAGCTACTTTAGAAGAACTAAAAGAAAATGGCTTAATTGGTTACTACACACAACACAAAAATGCGAATTTTCCAATAGATGCTAGTGGTGTACCATTTACTAGTGCTTATATTGAAGCAACCGGTGATTATTGGGCTGATTTAGAAAGTGATATGGCTGCTGAGCAACGAGCAAGAGTTACCTATGAAAATTTAATGAATCAAACTAGCGACCCTGATGTTTTAGGACCATTATCCTTTTTAAGACAACGTGAAATAGTGCATTATAATCGGTTTAAAGAATTAAGAGATTATTATTTAAATAAATTTAATAGGTAATAAATGAAAAAGATAGTTTTAATATATGGTGGAAATTCAAGTGAACACGACGTTTCTTGTCAATCTGCTAAAGAAATAAGAGAAAATATTGATAAAACTAAATATAAATTATCTTGCGTATATGTTACACGAAATAGCGAATGGACTTATGAAAATAAAGTAATCGATAACATCATTGAATTTTTAAAACAATTTGATGTTGTCTTTAACATAATACACGGTAATACTGGTGAAGATGGTAAAATTCAAGGAATGTTAGATTTATTTAATATTAAATATATAGGAACAAAATGTGGTTCTAGTTATATTTGTATGGATAAAGAAAGAACTAAACAAATATTAAACTATTATAAAATACCACAAGTACCATTTCAAAATTATAAAGAAAAATTAATAATTCCATTTCCTGTGATTGTTAAACCAGCTAATGGTGGTTCTTCTATTGGAATAAATATCGCAAATAATAATAAAGAATATAAAAAAGCTATCAAAGAAGCTTTAAAATATGATAAAAAGGTTATTGTTGAAAAATATATAAAAGCTAGAGAATTAGAATGTGCAGTTTTAGAAGATAAAAAATTAATTATATCAGATATTGGCGAAATAATTACTGATAATGATTTTTATGATTATGATACTAAGTATGTTAAAAATGAAGCTGAAATTGTTATATCTGATATTTCTACTGATATAAAAAAACAAATACAAAAATATGCGAAAACTGTATTTGAAGTATTAGAGTTAAAAGGTTTAGCAAGAATCGATTTTTTATATGATACTGAATATAATAAAATATATTTAAACGAAATAAATACTTTACCAGGATTCACTAAAATAAGCATGTATCCAAAGTTATTTAGCAATTTTGAATATAAAGATTTAATCACTAAATTAATTGAAAATGCTTAAAAAGATATCTCAATTGGGATATCTTTTTTCTAAAATTTTAGCGTATACAACTTCTTCTTCTTCATAAAAAGGATCTAGCTTCTTTAAAACATCTTGGTTGCCAATTTTTTTAAAATCTAGTCTTCTTGTTATTAAATCATTTTCATACATATTATCGTTTATCTCAATAAAAAAATCTATAATTTCAATTAAAAAATCATTATCATTTAAAATTTTTTCATACAAATAATCGAAATTAATATCTTCTTTTAACAATTCTTTACCTATTAAAGGATATCTTTTTATTATTAATTTATCAGCATTATAATAAGTAATAAATCCTTCGTATATATTTGAAAAAATATAACTATAAAATTTTTCTATTTTTTCTTCAGTTACAAATTGTTCAGAAATCTTTTCTCTAATTATATCTGCTACAAAATCATCAAAATTTTCGTAATTATTTTCTTCTCCTAATTCATCTAGTCCACAATAACACAATGATGAATCATACATGTCAATAAATTTTTGAATCATTTTTTCAGATTCTAAAAGCATATTAGGATCTAAATAATTTATAAAATTTAATATTTCAAATGGATTTATTTTATTTATTATTGATAATTTATTTTGTTTTATAGCTTCTTCCATACAATTATTTCTAAATATGTAATTTTTTTCATAAAAATCACAATAATCTTCTATATAATCGATAACCTTAGAATTATTACGCCAACTATAAAATAATTTAAATATATCAGAATAATTAAGGCTTTCTATTTCTTCAACAATTTCTTCATTTATGTCAACATTCATTCCATTTTTTATATAATAAAGTGATAAATAATAGGAACTACTAATAATTATGAGCATCATTATTTTTTTATAATTTCTTTTATTTGAAGGAAATTCAAATGAAATTGTTTGATCAAAAATTTCTTCATAACGGCTATTATCAGTAGTCAAAAATTTTAATAATTCTACACTTATTTTTTCTATTTCATCACCAACTAAATTTATAATATTTTCTGTAGCATACGCTAATGTTTCATAACAAACATCGTATATTGTATTATCCATCCCCCACAAACTCCTTACTTAAGTATATTATTTAAAATATGGTTAAAACTAATTTTGATATCAGGAAAAACTTCGATATCATTTAATTCTTCGAAACTAAACCAAGCACAACGATCTATTTCATCATCTTCAATTACACTATCTTGAGTAATTGGTACACCTACATACGTTATATCGACATGTAATGAATCATCTTTACCACGATTTTTTTGAATGCCTAACGGTCTAATAAAATCATCCTCACGAGGAAACCTTTCGCCAATTAGTTTAACTCTAACCCCTGTTTCTTCATAAGTTTCTCGTAATGCTGTCTCTTCAGGTGTCTCATCATTTTCTATATGTCCTCCTGGTTGAACCCAACGATTAAATTTCTTATGATGACAGAGTAGTATTTTTTTATTAATTGGATCAACCACAAACACCGATGCACAAAATTCTCTTTTCATAACTCACTTCCTAAATTAATTATAGCATATTTTAATACAATTTTTTTAATTAATTTTCGTACGCAATAAGTATACATAAGTTATTATTTAAAATAAAAAATACATTTATTTTTGTGTTATTTTATATAAAAATGGAGGTAGTTATGTATTTTAAAAGGTTAAAAGATTTAAGAATCGATAATGATTATTTACAAAAAGATATTGCTAAAGTGTTAGGAATATCACAACAATATTATTCAAAATATGAATTAGGAAGTTTTACAATTCCAACTGAACAATTAATTAAATTATCTAAATTCTATAATGTTAGTATCGACTACATTGTTGGATTAACGGATGATAAAAAATCACGTAAAAAAGCGTGATTTTTATTTATCTATTAAATGAATATTATCTAATAAAATACCTGTTCCTTCAACGACACAAGTTAAAGGACTTTCAGCTACAAATACTGGTACTTTTAATTCGTGAGCTAACAATTGATCAAATCCATCTATTAAAGCTCCGCCACCAGTTATTACAATTCCTTTATCTATAATATCTGCCGCTAATTCAGGAGGCGTTTGTTCTAATACATTTTTAGCAGTATGAATAATTATATAAACACTCTCTCTTAATGCTTCCTCTACTTCATCTGAGCACATTGTAATAGTATGAGGCAATCCCGTTACTAAATCTCTTCCTCTTACTTCCATTTTATCGTTTTTGTTACCACTATAAACTGTTCCGATACTCATTTTAATTTCTTCAGCAGTTCTATCGCCTATTAATAATTTATATTTATCTTTAATATATTTCATAATATCACTATCGAAAACATTACCAGCTACTTTAATAGAGGAACTAGTTACAATTCCTCCTAGTGATAAAACAGCAATATCAGTAGTACCTCCACCAATATCGATTACCATATTACCACTTGGTTTAGATATATCCATACCTGCTCCAACTGCAGCAACTTTTGGTTCTTCTTCAATAAACACTTTTTTAGCCCCAGTTCGTTCGGCTGCTTCTTTAATAGCATTTTTTTCAACTTGGGTTATATTTGAAGGACAACAAATCAATATTCTTGGGCGTGATAAAAAACTTTTACCATTGATTTTTCTGATAAAATGATTTAACATTACTTCTGTTATTTCAAAATCTGCTATTACGCCATCTTTCATCGGTCTTATAGCCACTACTGATCCTGGTGTTCTACCTAACATTTCTCTTGCTTCACTTCCAACGGCAAGTGGTTTTTTTGTTTCTGAATCCATAGCCACTACCGAAGGTTCATTCAATACTATTCCTTGGCCTTTAACATATATTAATACATTGGCTGTTCCTAAATCTATTCCAATATCTTTTGCAAACATTTTATCACTCTCATTTCTTAATTTATTATATCACGTTTTTACCATTTTTTTACATTAAATACTTCCTTTTAGTTGATTGTCCACCTCTTATATGTCTAACATCTGTATGGTACTTTAATATCTTTTCTACTTCAATATATAATCTATCATCGATATCCGCTAATCGTTCGTGTAAATCCTTATGAACTGTACTTTTACTAACCTTAAAAATATTTGCCATTTCTCTTACCGTACTACTTGTTTTAACCATATAATTAGCCTCTTCTAAAACTCGTTTAATGATATTTTTATTCAATATAAACACCTCTTAATTAAATATATCTATTAAATTAACAAATATACCTAAAAAAGAGTTATTACAACTCTCCTAATTGTTTATCATAATAATCTTCTGGATTAACATTCTTACTATTATGAATTAACTCAAAATGAAGATGGTTGCCTAAATCTTTAGAAATATTAGATTGACCACTTTTACCAATTACTTGTCCTTGTAAAACATTATCGCCAACAGATACTAAAGTTTCACTCAAACTTTGATAAACACTAATCAAATTATTTTCGTGGGTAACTTCAATAATTTTACCAAGTAAATTATTTTCTTCTACTTTTGTTACTTTACCATCTAATATTGAAACAACATCAAAAATTTCATCACTTTGATAATCAACGCCGCTATTAGGAATATAAGTATTTTCATAATAGATTAATGAATTTTTTTGTTCTTCTTCGGTACCTTGATAGTTATAGAAGTTTCTAGCAATTTTAACTTCGACTAAATAAGGTCTTGTTATGATATTTCTAGTATTAACAACAGGTACTTCATCCTCTATTATTACATCATCAACATAAGTAGAATCATCATCTAATTTTGATGGACTTGATATCATTTCTAACATATAAATAGTTCCAATAATAGTTATAAATGATAAAGCATATAAAGCATAAACAACTGGTTTTTTTAATCTTCTTTTCATATTTTTCACCTCTAAAATAAGTTTGCTCAAATATGAAAATTTTATACACTAAATTTTTTTAATTTCGACACCTTGATAATAATATTTTAAAATCTCATCATATTTATATCCTTTTAAAGCCATTGCTTGTGCTCCATATTGACTCATTCCCACACCATGACCATATCCTTTAGTTGTAATATAAATTTTATTATTTTTTAGTTCAATATCAAAATAATTTGATTTTAATTTTAAATTAGTAACTACCGTATCCGCTTCTAATGTCTCACCATTTATTTTTAATTTTTTGACTCTTCCTGTACTGGTTGTATCTAATAATTCAATATTTAAAGTATCACTATAACTTAAGTTTAATTTATTATAAAAATCTTCTAAACTAAATGTATAATTAACTTCGTATACTGGTGAGATTTCATCCCAAGTTGAAGCAACACTTCTTAAATAAGGAACTTTATTAGTAAATACTTCTTCACTATTTTCTGTATATCCAACACTGGTTGAAAAAAACATAGCATCGACTACTTTACCATCGTATTCTAAATATTCATTAAATGTTTCTAAAACTGCTTGTTTAATTTTATTGATATTATTTGTATAATCTTCTTGCCAAGCTTCTTTTAGATATTCATCATCTAAATATACTTGATTCATTACTGTATCAACAACATCGTATTCTTTATCGATATTAGCTTCCATCTTTTTCATAACGTAACTTCTTGCTGCCACTGCTTGGGCTTTTAATGCTTCTAATTCAAATGATACTGGCATTTCACCTGCTAGAACACCAACAATGTAATCTTCAAAAGGAACTTCAATTATTTTATCTTCCTGTTTTACTCTTACGTTCATATTAGAAGTATATTTTAATTTTATTTCATCATCTTTTATAAATAAATTAACAATGATATAAGGAATAAAAATAATTAAGCAAGTTAAAAGCAGTATTTTTTTCATAATATCATCTCCATTATTAAAATACTGCTATCTAACTTAAATTATACTACCAAAATAAAGAAATCGTAAAAAAAGTTAACGACTAAATACGACAATGCCATCGCTAAAAACATATATAATATTCTTGCTTGATAATATCTATTTTTTTTAAAAACATTATTTATATTTATACTATCTAAGGCAAGAATAGAAAATGGTAAAATAATTAAATACAAAATTGTTTTAATTGTCATAATTATCAATCATTTCTACTCTTCTTTGATGTTTTTCTTCTTTTGATGCTTCAGTAGTTAAAAATGTATCGATTATTTCTTTATAATTACTCGTATTTTCACTTAAAGCAATAACGTTAGCGTTATTATGTAATCGTGCTAAAGAAGCTTCTTCTTTAGTTGTTACTTTAGCGCATCTTACTTTTTTTACTTTATTACAAGCAATACTCATACCAATTCCTGTACCACATATAAGTATTCCAAAATCAATTTTATTATCTTTAATACTTTCACCAATTTTAAAAGCATATTTTGGATAATCAACACTTTCTATTGAATTAGTTCCAAAATCAATTATTTTATACTTATCATCTAAATAATTTTTAATTTTTTCTTTCAATATAACTCCGCGATGATCACTAGCTATTCCTATTTTCATTTTAAAACTTCCTCTCTATTTAAATTATATCACAAAAAAACTGCAATTAAGCAGCTTTATCTTGATTAAGTCCATATTTACGATTGAATTTTTCAACTCTACCTGTTTTTGTTACAGTTCCTTGTTTACCTGTAAAGAATGGATGACATTTATCACAAACTTCAATATGTAATTCTTTTTTATTAGATTTTACTGTAAAAGTATTACCACAAGCACAAGTAACTTTAGTTTCCATATATTCTGGATGAATACCTTTTTTCATAATCTATCTCCTTCCGCCATGACTAAAACAAGTCATAGAAATTTAATGCTCCTATATTATAGCAAATAAAAATAATAAAAATCAAGCATTTTTACTATTTTTTTCATTAATTATGTCAATTATTTTATTAGAAATCAACTTATAACCATCTTTATTAGGAAAATAACTATTAGGATTATCAAAATAAGTTGCATTATTAAAGTCATCATAAATATCTAAATAAGTTATTTTATAATTATCGCATAATTTTTTTAATTGTTCGTTAGCATAGATAAAAAATTCATCTAATTCACTTTCTTTTAAACAATTGTAAATACCAATATATATTATATCTTCTTTTGAATAAGTTCGTAATAATTTAAATAAATTATCTAAATCAACTACTACTTCTTCAAATTTAGTATATAAGTCATTAACACTAAAATCATTATTAAAAGTTACATTACTAAATAAATCATTCATACCAACTGATAATGTTATAAAATCAGCTTTAATTAAGATATTTTGAATTGTTTTATCATTTATCTTTATATTATCCTCAATGTCCTTAACAAAATCAATACTTCTTTTATTATTACTTGTATGACTTACATATTTTTTTATATTTAAACCTTCTTTAATGTAATCAGCATAGCCATAATCTTTAGCATTATACGAATTAACACCATTAGCCAAACTATCGCCCATCGAAAAATAATATATATCCTTATCTTTAAATCCTAAATAAATCAAAAAAACAGATAATAAAACAATAATTATAGTTAATATTTTTTTCATATAATTTCCTCCAATAAAAAAGTAGATTACTCTACTTAATTATATTATTTATTAACTAATTTATTCATCAACTAAAGTAATATCTGCGCCAACATTAGTTAATTTTTCTATAATATTTTCATATCCTCTTAAAATATGTTCAACATCCTTTATAATCGTTGTTCCACTTGCTTTAAGGCCAGCTAAAACTAAACAAGCACCAGCCCTTAAATCAGTAGCAATTACTTCCTTACCTATTAAGTTTTTAGGCCCATTTATGTATATTTTACGCTTATCTATAATTATATCTGCTCCCATTTCATTTAGAAAAGGTACATTTTGAAATCTATTTTCATAAATCGTTTCTTCCAATGTTGATAATCCGTTACATCCAATTAATAATGCTGTCATCGGTTGCTGTAAATCGGTAGGAAATCCTGGATAACCTAAAGTTTTAATAGTTACTTTTTTCATTTTTTCAGCTTTAGAAACAATTAAATAATCATCATATATTTCAACAGGAACATTCATTTCTTTTAATTTTGAAGTTAAAGATTCAATATGATCAGGAATGATATTTTCGATTTTTAGTTTATTACCCATTAATGCTCCAGCAATAACATAAGTTCCCGCTTCAATTCTATCAGGTATTACTTCAGCAAAACCATTACCTAATTTAGAAACTCCTTTAATTGTTATTTCACTAGTACCAGCTCCAGTTATTTTGGCCCCCATATTATTCAAAAAAGTTGCTACGTTAACAATTTCCGGCTCTTTGGCAGCATTTAAAATAGTTGTTATTCCTTTTGCTTTAACCGCAACTAACATAGTATTTACAGTTGCCCCAACACTAGGCATATCAAGACTAACTTCATTTCCAATTAATTCTTTAGCTGTAATAGTAAATTTGTTTCCTTCCTCTACTACTTCAGCTCCCAAAGCGCGATAACCTTTTAATGTTTGATCGATTGGTCTTGCCCCAATTGAACATCCCCCAGGAAAATACATTTCAACTTGTTTATATTTTCCTAATAAGGCTGACATAAAATAGTAAGAAGCTCTTAATTTTTTCGCCTTTGCTTCGGGAATTTCTTTATTTTTTAAATTAGACTGATCAATAATCATTCGGTCTTTTTCTCTTTTTACTTTAGCTCCTAAATATTCTAATATTTCATTTAAGGCATCTATATCTGATATGTTAGGTATATTATCAATTGTAACTATCCCATCAGATAAAAGTGATGCAGGGACTAAAGCAACAGCACTATTCTTAGCTCCACTTATTTTTATTGTCCCTTTTAGTTCTTTACCTCCATTTATTTTAATTTTTTTCATAACTTCCTCCACTATATTTGTATGTAATTAATTAGGCCTTGTTATTACTTCCAAAGAGATTTACTTTTTCTGTAACCATTTCTTTTAAAGCTTTTTCACCACTCTTAATTACTTTTCGTGGATCATATACTTCTTTATTTTCATTTAAAAACTCTCTTACTGCTTTAGACCAAGCAAGTTGAAGTTCAGTATTAATATTTACTTTTGTAATCCCACAACTTATTGCTTTCTTAATTAATTCATCTGGTATACCAGAACCACCATGTAATACTAAAGGTAATTTAGTTAAATCATGAATTTTAACCATTCTCTCAAAATCTAATTTTGGTTCTCCTTTATAAATTCCGTGAACACTACCTAAGGCTGGGGCTAAAAAATCAATATTAGTTTCATCAACTAATTTAGTTGCATCTTCTACTTTAGCGTAAGCAAGTTCGTTAGCAACACCATCTTCTTCACCACCAACAGCTCCAATTTCTGCTTCGACAGTTACATTTTTATCTTTGGCATACATTACTACTTGTTTAGTTATATTTATATTTTCTGCTAAAGGATATTTTGAAGCATCGATCATAACAGAAGTAAAACCATTATCAATAGCTTTAACACAAGATTCATAACTACTTCCGTGGTCCAAATGAAGAGCAACAGGAATAGTTATATTTAAATCACTAATTAAAGCTCTAACTAAATTAGAAACTGTTTTATAACCACCCATATATTTAATAGCACCTTCACTAACACCTAATATAACTGGAGTCTTTAATTCTTGACATTGTTCTAAAATAAATCTTGTCCATTCTAAGTTGTTTATATTAAATTGTGGTACAGCATATTTACCACTATCTGCTTTATTAAGCATATCTTTCATATTTTCTAACATTTTATCACCAATTTAATTATATAGTTTTTTCATAATAAAATCAAGGTTATTTATTCTACATATGTCAAAAATATGTTATAATACTTAAATCAAAAGGAGAAAATTATGACAAAAAAAATTTATAAACTATGGATTGATTATCATTATGGCATTAAAAAAAATTTTACTATAAATGAAGAAAAAGAAATATTTGCATGTGAATTTGCTATGCATCTTTTAGTTCCAACAAAAGTTATTAATAAACAAATTAAAAATATGGGAGGAATTGAAGCTATCAAAAATAATCCTAATAAAATTAAAGAATTAGCAAACTTTTATGATGTTCCTAATGAAGTGATTTGGTTTAAATTAAATTATATCGAACACTTAAAAAATCATAACTATACCTGAAAGGCATAGTTTGCACTAGCCCTAAAAGGGCAAAATATTAGCTAGCCATTTTAAAACGGCTGGCTTTCATTTTATTCAAGCCTCAATGCACCTTTCTCCTAGCTACCCTTTAAAAGGGTTTTTATATTCTTTTTTCATCATTTTATCTTCTATTTGATCTTCTTTTTCTTGTTCTTGTATATATTTTTTTATTGTTGCTTCATTTAAACCTACTGTACTTACATAATATCCTACTGCCCAAAAATTTTTATTTCCTAACTTATATTTTAAATTTGCATGTCTTTCAAAAAGCATCATTGTACTTTTTCCTTTCAAATATCCCATAAAACTTGATACACTCATTTTTGGTGGTATTGATAGTAGCAAATGTACATGGTCAGGCATTAAATGTCCTTCTATTATCTTCACACCTTTATATTGACATAATTTTCCTATAATTTCACTTAAGTCATCTCTTAATTTATAATATATCATTTTTCTTCTATATTTTGGTATGAAAACTATATGATACTTGCACATCCATTTGGTATGTGTTAAACTATTAGCTATAGAGCGTCACTCCTTTCTGCTATAATTGAGGCCTGAACACCTAAATTATAGCAGATGTGCCGCTCTTTTTCTATAAGGTTTTAACTCTCACGCGTATAACGCGTGGTTTTTACTTCCTACGCTCCGCGTTGGAAGCTTTCTAAAGATTAATGAAAAAAACTTTGTAAAAAAATTATTACAAATACATAAACGCAATAATAATTAATATTAATCCCCCAATAATTGTTGAAGTTTTACCAATTATGTTACTTATTTTTTTACCTAGTATTAATCCTAAATAAGTAAATGTTGCACTAAATAATGAAAAAATAATTGAACAAAATAAATAATTATTACTAATTATGTTTAATCCGATTCCTACTGAAAAACTATCAATACTTACAGCTAAACCAAATAATAATATTTGTCTAAAACTAACGATGTTTTTAATATCTTCTTCTTTAAAGGTTTCATAAATCATCTCAATACCAATAATAAATAAAATAACAAATACTAAAAAATTAGGATTGCTTACATATTTTAAAATGATATTACCAAAAAATAAACCTAATAAAGGCATAAAAAAGTGATAAAAACCTACTACTAAAGACAATTTATAGATGTCTTTTTTATTTAAGTTTAAAGTACCATACGCTAAGGCTAAAGAAAAAGCATCCATACTAAGACTAATTGCAATAATAATTACTAACATAAAAAAACCTCCTACAAAAATATATTTGTAAAAGATTTTTTTAGACTATTTACTCCAATCAATCGGTTGAATATTTTTACTTATTAAAAAATTATTTGTTTTTGAAAATGGTCTACTACCAAAAAAACCATTGTAAGCAGATAAAGGAGAGGGATGAACTGATTCAACAATATAATGATTTTTATTAGTTATTAATTTTTTCTTGCTTCTAGCATAACCACCCCATAAAATAAAAACCATTGGTTCTTCTCTTTCATTTAATAATTTAATAATATTATCAGTAAATATTTCCCAACCTTTTTCTTTATGCGATAAAGGAGTATCCTTAACAACACTCATAATACTATTTAATAATAATACTCCTTGTTTTGCCCAATTAGTTAAATCATTATTTGTTTTTTTTATACCTAAATCACTTTCTAATTCTTTAAAAATATTATTTAATGAAGGTGGTCTTCTTACATCATCTCTTACCGAAAAGGATAATCCGTGTGCTTCATTTACGCCGTGATAAGGATCTTGACCTAATATAACTACTTTAACTTCATCATAATCAGTATATCTTAATGCATTAAAAATATCTTTATACTGTGGATAACATATTTTAGTTTTATATTCATTTTTAACAAAAATACCTAGTTTTTTAAAATATTCTTTATTAAATTCATCTTTTAATACAATATCCCATTTCTTATTAATCATAACTAACACCTACTTCATTTTACCACATTCTTTATATCTTCTCAATTCAAATATAACATCTTTTTTTAATTTTAATAAAGCATAAATATTGATAATTGCAAGTAATGCTGTAATAATATTAACCATTTCCCAAATGATATTTGCTGAAATAATCGAACTTATAAATAAATCAAGACATATAATTATTCTTAAATATTTTGGTTTGATAGAAGTATTAGATTCCGCATCATAATAACCAGATAATATTGTAGAAAAGGCAAATAAAATAATTGATATAATTACTATAATATTACCTATATTACCTAAATGATAAATAAAAGCATTTTGTGTTATTTCAATACCATTAATATTATTTCCTAGGAAATAAATATCACTAGTCAAAATAACTAAAGCTGTCGCTGTACATACTAAAAAAGTCGTTATATAAATTCCTAATATTTGAACATAACCTTGGGTTGCTGGGAAATATGATTTAACAGTAGATGCTGCAATTGAACCCGTACCTAATCCTGCTTCATTAGAAAATATTCCTCTTTGAATACCAACAATAAAAGATGATAATACACCGAAGCCTAGCGATTTAAAATTAAATGCTTCTTTTACTATATTTATTAATAAATAAGGAATAGAGTTTATATTTATTGCAATTATATAAATAGAAGCAACTATGTATATTAATGTCATAATAGGTACTAATTTAGCTGATATTTTAAATAATTGTTTCGTATTTTTACTTATTATAATATAAGAAATAAATGTTATAATTAATCCACATATAATAGGATTAATATTTAACGAATTAGTTATTGTATTAGCTTGAATACTTAAAAACCCGAATATTTGACTCAAAACAATTATTAAAGCATATATATAACTCAATTTATTATTATTTAAACCTTTTTTAATATAATAACTAGGACCTCCAATATAATGATCATTACATTTTTCTTGATACTTAACCCCTAAAGTAGTTTCAGCAAAACTATTAGCAGCCGATATAAATCCAATTACCCACATCCAAAAAATAGAGCCTATACCACCCAAATAAATAGCTAAAGCAATACCAGCAATACTTCCAACACCAATTCTACCGCCTAAAACCATCATTAAAGATTCAAAAGGTGTAATACTATTATCTTCTTTTTTTAATAAATTCTTTATCATTTCTTTTATGTTAAACTGTACAAACTTTAATTTAAAAGTAAGATATATACCACAATATACCATTAAAATAGTAGCAGTTGCCCATAAAATGCTATCAATTATTTTAAGCAAATATATCACCTAATTAATTATATTAACAAAAAAAGTTTAATTTCTTAAACTTTCTATTTCTTCTTTAGATAAACCAGTAACTTTGTTTATTGTTTCTAAATCCATTTTTAATTCTAACATTTTTTTAGCCACGTCAATTTTAGTTTGTTCGATTCCTTGAGTGACTCCTTGAATAATTCCTTCTGATAAGCCTT
>CALVSP010000030.1 GCA_944359065.1 uncultured Bacilli bacterium | reverse complement strand
GCTTCTAAAATAATTTTAGTAATCATTTCGCCACCCTTACCGATAACATCTTTAATTTTATTTGGATCGATTGTAAATGTCATCATCTTAGGTGCGTATTTACTTACCTCTTTACGAGGTTCTTTAATTTGTTTAGTCATAACTTTTAATATTTCTAATCTTGCTTTATGAGCTTGTGCTAAAGCTTCTTTTAAAATTTGTTTAGTGATACCTTTAATTTTAATATCCATTTGTAAAGCACAAATACCATTTTTTGTACCAGCCACTTTAAAATCCATATCTCCTAAATGATCTTCTAATCCTTGAATATCAGTTAAAATAGTATAATCATCACCACTAGTAATTAATCCCATAGCAATACCAGCAACGGGAGCTTTAATAGGAACACCTGCGGCCATTAAACTCATACAGCCAGCACAGATACTAGCTTGACTACTACTACCATTAGATTCTAAAATTTCTGATACAACTCTAATTGTATATGGAAATTCTTCTTCGGAAGGAATTACTTGAAGTAGTGCTCTTTCGCCTAAAGCACCATGACCAATTTCTCTTCTACCTGGAGCTCCATATCTTCCTGTTTCACCAACTGAAAATTGAGGAAAGTTATAATGTAAGATAAACCTTTTTGAATCTTCAATGCCTAAGCCATCTAAAATTTGATGTTCACCTAAAGCACCTAGTGTAGTTACAGATAAACTTTGTGTTTCTCCTCTTGTAAATAATGCTGAACCGTGTGTTCGAGGTAAAATATCAATTGCAGTAGATAAAGGTCTAATTTCAGTCATTTTACGACCGTCAGCTCTTATTTTTTCTTTAACTACTATATTCCTAAATACTTCATATTTAACATTTTCAAATATATTAGCAACCTTAGTTAATAATTCTTTCAATTCTTCTTCTTTTAAAGATTCATCAGTATATTTTTCTAATAAACTTTCTTTTATTTCATCTAATTTCGCATATTTTTCTAACTTATCTTTAATTCTTAAAGCATTATCAATATCATCTTTAATTAAATTAGTTACTTCATTAGTTAGTTCTTCTGATATTTCTAATTTTGGATAATCATATTTTTCAGTACCAATTTCTTCAATAATTTTTTCTTGAAATTCGATTAATTCTTTAATTGCTTCATGACCGAACATTAGAGCCTCTAACATATCTTCTTCACTGACTTCTTTAGCTCCTGCTTCAACCATATTAATAGCTTCTTTAGTACCAGACACAGTTAAATCAACATCTGATTTTTCTGTTTCTTCAACAGATGGATTAATAATAAATTTACCATCTACTCTTCCTACTTTAACGCCTGCAACAGGACCATTAAAAGGCACTTGACTAATACAAGTAGCTAAAGATGAGCCAAATAATGCAGTTATTTCTGGACTATTATCTTGATCAACAGATAAAACCGTATTTACAATTTGAACTTCATTTTTAAAATCCTCAGGAAATAAAGGGCGCATTGGTCGATCAATCATACGGGCAGCTAATGTAGCATTTTCCGTAGGTCTTCCTTCCCTTTTAATAAATCCTCCAGGTATTTTGCCCACTGAATATAATTTTTCGTTATATAAAACCATTAAAGGAAAAAAATCAGCTAATAAATTAACATTTTTAGACATAACAACAGTTGATAAAACAACTGTATCACCATATCTAACTAAAACTGAACCATGAGCTTGTTTAGCTAATTCTCCATTTTCAACGATTAATTTTCTTCCTCTAAAATCTAATTCAAATGTTTTTTTCATAAATCCTCCCAAAATAAAAGACACTTAAAAAGAGTGCCTACTTTCTTAAATTTAATTCTTTAATTACTTTTCTATATCTTGTAACATCATGTTTTAATAAGTAATTTAATAAACTTCTTCTTTGACCAACTTTTTTAAGTAAACCACGTCTTGAATGAAAATCATGATCATGTTCTTTTAAATGTTCAGTCAAAGTGTTTATTTCGTCAGTTAAGATAGCAATTTGAACTTCAATACTACCAGTATCTTGATCATTCTTACCAAACTTCTTAACTAATTCTGCTTTTCTTTCTTTTGTTAAAGCCATTTTTATTCTCCTTTCATATAATTTGCTCATATCCAAGAAATAATCCGGAGAAGAATTAATTCCTAGAAATAAGTACTATTTAATAATACACTATTTTTTATAAAAAGTAAATAGTTAAATAAACATTTTATAAGGTTTTAGTTTATCTTTATCTTTTTTATATAAACTAATGACATCATCATCGACAAATAACACATATTCTTGATTATATATATCATCTAAAACTTGACCATTTATTATTTTAAATTTTAATTTACTATCCACTTTAACAGTGAAATAATCTTTTAATGCTTCTTTAATAGGTATTATTTTATAGTTATTATTTTTAATATCTTCTAATGTATAAGAATTATTAATATTAAAGTTACCTTGTTCTATTCTTGTTAAATTTTTCATTGTTCCAATAGTATTTAATTTAATAGCAATATCATTAATTAAACTTCTTATATAAGTTCCTTTGCTTACTTTACAAGTAAATTTAAATACAGTTTTATTATCAATATAATTTATTTCATCTAATTTAATATATTTAATTGTAACCATTCTTTTAGGTAAATTTATTTTTTCATTGTTTCTTGCATACTCATATAATTTTTTACCATTTATTTTAACAGCTGAATAAATAGGCACTTCTTGATTATATGTTCCAACAAATGAATTTAAAACTTTTACAATTTCTTCTTTAGTGAATTTAGTATTACATTCTTCTAAAACATTGCCAGTTATATCTAAAGTATCAGTTTTAATACCTAAAATAACCTCTGCTTGATAAACTTTTTCTTCACTTGTTATTATTTCACTTAATTTTGTTGCTTTATTAATCGTTAAAACTAAAACACCAGTAGCTATCGGATCTAGAGTACCTGTATGCCCAATTTTTTTTGTTTTAAATATTTTTGATACTTCATTAACAACATCTCTACTAGTTATACCTTTAGGCTTATTTATAACTAATAATCCACTAATCTCGGTCATTTAAAATTATTACCAATCTCAATAACTGAAGCAAGTTAGAAATCAAACCTGCTACATAAGTTAAAGCTGCAGCAAATAAAACTTGACTAACTTGTTCGTGTTCACTATCATCAATTATTCCTAATTTAATTAATTGTTCTTTAGCTCTTTTAGATGCATCAAATTCTACTGGCAAAGTAACTAATTGAAATAAAATGGTAACTGCTAAAACTAAAATACTTATTTTTAAATAACCAGTCAAGCCACCTAAAATAGAAACAATTAATCCAAAATAACCTAAATATGTTACTAAATTAACGAAAGGAACTAATGCTGATCTAATTCTCATAAAAGAGTATCCTTCTTTATCTTGAATAGCGTGGCCACACTCGTGAGCAGCTACACCAACCGATGAAATAGAGTCTTCGTGAAATATAGCACTAGACAATCTAACAACCTTCCTAGATGGATCATAATGATCAGTTAATTCACCTTTTGTTTCAACTACATAAACATCTTTTAATCCATTAGCATCCAATATTTTTCTTGCAACTTCTTGTCCAGTTAATTTCGTTTTAACACCAAATTTTAAATATTTTTTATAATTTCCTGTAACATTAACCTGTGCCCAAACAACAATTATAAATCCTAATATACCTAAACCATAATATATCAATATATTTTCCACTATCTCACCTCATATATAGTTCCTTCTCTTGTATCTTTCAAATAAATATTTTTGTCTTCTAATTCTTTTCTAATTGCATCAGCTTTAGCAAAATCTTTATTTTGTTTAGCTAATCTTCTTTCTTCTATTTTTTTATTTATATATTCAATTAATTCAGAATCGATTTGTTTTTCTTTTTGTAGTAAATTTAATGATAATACTCTATCATAATCTTTAATTATTTCTAATTTAGTATTGCCGTTTAAATTTTCTTTTAAAACATCATATAAACATGTTAACATTAACGAAGTATTTAGATCATTATTAATTGCTTCTTTAAATTTATCTTGACATTTTTTTACCATATCATAATCGATTATTCCTTCTTCTTCAATGTTTTTAATTTTGCTTAATAGTTTATTATAAGTATTATTAGCTTTATCTAAGGCTTCATAACTAAATACTAATTGATTACGATAATGTGATTGTAAACAGAAAAATCTATAAGCTAAAGGATTATATCCTTTATTTTCTAACAATGAAACAGTTAAAAATTCTCCTTTACTTTTACTCATTTTACCAGTTGCATCATTTAAATGTTCGCCATGCAACCAATAATTACACCATTTATGTCCTAAATAAGCTTCTGATTGAGCAATTTCATTAGTGTGATGAGGAAATATGTTATCAACACCACCACAATGAATATCTAAATTATCTCCTAAATAGTTAATTGCTAAACCAGAACATTCGATATGCCATCCAGGATATCCTATTCCCCATGGACTATCCCATTTCATCGCTTGATTTTCAAATTTACTAATTGTAAACCATAATCCAAAATCGTAAGGATTTTTTTTATGAATATCTTCTTCTACATCATCTCTTGCGCCTATTATTAATTCATCAGGATTTTTACCAGATAATTTATAATAATCTTTAGCTTTAGAAATATCAAAATAAACATTGCCATTTGAAATATAAGCATACCCTTCATCTAATAATTTTTTAACCATTTTTATATATATATCGATATGTTCTGATGCTTTTTCAACTATTTCTGGTCTTTTAATATTTAGTTTTTTGCAATCTTCAAAAAACGCTTTAGTATAAAAATCAGCTATTTCATAAACTGTTTTATGTTCTCTAATAGCACCTTTTACCATTTTATCTTCACCGGTATCAGCGTCACTAGACATATGACCAACATCAGTTATATTCATACATCTTTTTACATTATAGCCAACATAATTTAGCCCTTTTTCTAATATATCTTCAAATATATAAGTTCTTAAATTTCCAATGTGAGCATAGTGATATACTGTTGGGCCGCAAGTATATAAAGTTACTTCTTGTTCGTTATTCGGAATAAATTCTTCAATTTGTTTATTTAATGTATTATATAATTTCATTCATAATCACCTTAGTAATATTATATCATAAGAATATTAAAATAAAACAAAAAACGCATTATTGCGCTTTTGTTAATGTTTTATCACTTTCTAATTCTTGATTATCTTCTAAACATTGTAATGATTCGTGGTTTACAATTGAACCTAAATATTTAGAACCATTTATAACTGCGTCAGTACCATCTGTACCATATGATAAAGTTTTAATATCTACTTTGTTTTCTGATGTAATATATTTACTATCAGCATATATAACAGAGAACATTGGCCAATATTGTTCAGATAATAATCCACCGCCAACTGTTAACGAATAATTTGAATATTCAGTGCCATTTGTAGTTAAATATCCAAAACCTGTATAAAATTCAGTAATATATTTGAATGATTCTTGAAATTCTTCACTAGTCATATCACTATGTAATCCATTAACTAAATCAACAAATTCAGTATCTAATTCTCTTAATATTGTTTTATCTTCTTCATCAAAAGCTAAATTAGATAATGCAACATATTTACCTTCTTTTTGGCCTAATGCAACATTATTGTTATGTGTTCCAACAGCTGAAGTATAATTGTACATATTTTGAATTTCTTCAATTATATTCAAATCATTATTTTCCCACATTTTTTTAATATCTTCTTGATTTAAATAATCAATATTAGTTATAAATAAAGCTGATCTAATAAAAGTTGGATCAATATTTAAACCTCTAGATTTATTATCTTCTAATATTTCTTGTACTTTTTCATCAATATTTTCAGACGTTAATAATTTTGTTTCTTGAATTTGTTCTTCTTCATTATTATTTTCTGTTTCGGTAATTGTTGTTTCAGTAACTTCATCACTAGAATTTGCTTTACCTAGCTTATATCCAATAGCTAAAGCTGCAACAACTGCCAAACCACTAGCAATTAATCTGTATTTATTTTTTCCTAAAGTTTCGGTTGCTTTTGGATAAACAGTTAATTTCTCTTTTTTATTTTCATCTGGTTGAATATTTTTTTGTTCACTTTGTAGTTTACTTTCTTCTTTTTCAACTGTTTTTTTTGAATCTTCGTATTCGAATGTATCAACATCTGCAAATAGCTTTTTATCATATTGTTTTCTTTTTGATACATCACTTAAAGTTTCATATGCTTTTTTAGCTTTGGAAAAGAATTTTAATTCTTCTTCTTTTAAATTAGATACTTTTTCTGGGTTGTATTTTTCATTAATCAAATTAAATGCATTTTCAATTTCTTGTTGACTTGCTACCTCATTAACACCTAAAATTTCATAATAATTCTTTTTTCTTTTAAATAAATTCATAATAAATTCCCCCTTCTTTTTTTATGAATTAATTATCATAAAATAAATTTGTATTATTTCCTCAGTTGTTGCCATATATTATAGCATATTTTTTTATTTTGTCAAATTGATGATTTTTTATTTTTTTTCATAAAATACTTGCATTATGTTTTTAAATGTGTTATTATGTAGAAGTATCAGTTACATGGACCCTTAGCTCAGTTGGTTAGAGCATCCGGCTCATAACCGGGCGGTCGTAGGTTCGAGTCCTACAGGGTCCACCACTTTATGCGAGTGTGGCGAAATTGGCAGACGCACTAGACTTAGGATCTAGCGCCTTATGGCATGGGGGTTCAAGTCCCTTCACTCGCACCAGTAAGCATAAATATCAACCTCTATGGTTGTTTTTTCATATTTAATGCCACATTAATAAATACTAAGGAGGAATAAAAAATGAATTTTATTGATATAAATGAACAATATAACAAAATAAAAACTAAAAAAGAATTAATTGAAATGCTAAAAATGTATAAAGAAATATTAAACAAACCAATGATTAACTATTTAACATCATTAATAAATTTAGAATTTTCAGTTATAAGAGATTATATTGGAGATAATGAAAGAATCGCTTTATCAGAATTAGAAATATATAAAAATGTAGCAATATATAATATTTGCAAAAGAACTATAAATATTGTTAAGCAAAAAAATTTAAAACTTTCTATAAATAATTATAATGATGGTTCAGAATTTTTAACTATATATGGATTAATTGGGAAAAAAAGTATTCAATTATTTGATTTTAATTATAGAGAAGGTCCTATCGGTTTTGAAACAACAATTCCTAGAGGATACAAAACTATGAATATTGGAGAAATATCACTATATCAAACGTTAGAAAATGAAGAATTAAGAAATGTTGAATTATTAAAAATAATGGGAAAATTAGAAAAATTGTACGATCAAAAAAATCCATATACATCTCGTCAAGAAGTTTGTGGTGGACCTGATTCAATTTGGGATTTTGAACGTTTTAAAAAAAATTCAAGAATATGAAAGAAGGTTTAACCAATTAGATAGCAAAAAAGGACTAGATGATGATGATAAAAAAGAAATAGAAATGACAAAAATAGTTTATGATGCATTATTAGAAGATTATGGATTAACTAATGAAAGTTTTAGTGAAGAAAAACAATCTTTAACTTTATTATCTCGTGAATATAGTACAGAATTACAAAAAAAATTAGTAAAAAAGATGCCAAATATAAAAATTGAAAATAATATTAAATATATTTGATTTTATAAAACAATAATCTAAATTAAAAAACATTTATTTCATTAAAGAATATTTTCAACCATTTAGGTTGTTTTTTTATAATAAAAAATCCTTAAATAAGGATTTATTTTTGTAACATTTTTAATAAATTAATTTTAAACATATCTTTTTCTTGATTTTCTTTAGATACCATTACACCTTTATAAGTTGTTAATTCAGATTGATGTCCTTCTCCTAATATTCCTTCAGGAGTTATTTTATCTAACATTACAATTTTTTCATTAAAATATACAGTATAATGTAATTTAATATCACCATGAACTTTAGAAAACATAGTATCAGTTGGTAATTTTAATTCATAATTTTTAGAATTATTTTGTTCATTAGATGCAACAATTTCACCTAAAAATTTACCTTCTTTAAAAGATGGATAAAATGAAAAATATAATTTTTTATAAGCTAACATATTATATTTTTTTAAGCTTCTTTCATATTTTCTAAATTCATTTTCGTTAACATATTCAAATAAATAGCTATCTTTCATATATCCACCTCGATTCTTACCTATTCTTTATTTATTTTATCATAATAGCATTTAAAAGTCAAACATAAAAAGAAGAAGTTTACACTTCTCTTTTCTTTCCTGTTAATTTATAACCTAAACTAATTAAGTTTTGATCATTTTTACTTGTACTCCATTTATAATAAGTACCAGCAACAGTTAATTGTTTACGAGTTCTATATCTATAATATGTAATTGCTTCATAAATAGGTATTTTTCTTGTTTTTTCTACCTTATTTGTCACTTCAACTGGAACGGTTGTTGTAACATCTTTATATACTGGAACATCTTTATAAACAGTTACAGTTTTAACACAGTTAGAACCACTTAATTTATAGCTACTACCATAAGTTGAGCAAGATAATGTACCTGAACCACTAGTTACATATTTATAGCATTTAGTATTAGCACCACTACCTTCTTTTGTATATCCAGTTGGACATGAATAAGTAGTAGTTCCAGAATTATAAGTTCTTGTATATTTTTTATAAGTATATGTAGTTACATTTTGACATACATTTGTACAATCAACTGTCGTTTTATGACTTACATATTCATATTTTACTGTATTACTTGAAGATAAAGCATATTTGGATGTTGTGTAGCCTTGATATACCCAGCTACCATAACTACCTGATATAGTATTCTTAATGGCATTGGTATAAGTTTTTTTAGATGTAGTGCCACCAGTAGCAGGTTTTGTATCAACTACTTTTGTACCGACTGGTTTAGATGTTGTACCAACTTGAACTTGTGTTGTTTGGGTTTTATATTTAATAGTTGTTTCATAATCGTAATAAGTTTCTGTTTTATATCCAGTTAATTCATCACGTTTATCAATTTCAACTTGTCTTAATGTATCAGCAGTAACTTTAGTAGTTGACCAAGCTGACCAAGGTCCCCAATCAGAATAAGTATTTTTTGTAACTAATTTGTATTCATATTCATATTTTTTATTTACAACAGGTGTTTCTGGTGTAGATGGTTTTGATGGTTTCGAAGGTGTTGTAGTTTCTGGCTTTTCTTCACAAATAGCCCCATCACAGTAATCATAACATCCCATGTAAACAATAATATAATCTGAATAATCTGAACAAGTTAATTGAACTTTCATTTGATATTCATCGCTCATTTTTGTAACTTGAACATATGATTTAGATACATCACAAGATTGATTGTTACTATCTTTAAATGGAATAACTAATTTTTTTTCTTCCATTTCCTTTAATGTAAGGGTTACTGAATCACCAATTTTTTTAGGTAATCTTTCATTTGTAAAATATCCTTGAGCTGCATCACGCATACTTTCAACATTATCAGTATACAATCTACCATATAAAGATTGTAATTGCATAGCAATTTCACTTGTTAATTCTTCCTTACCAACAAAATTATCTTTTAAATAATTTTTTGTTGGAAATAACCAAATCATAACAAACACAAATAAAATTACTAACATTAATTGTAAAATTATGTCTCTAAAACTTAATGTATTTCTTCTTTCTTCATACATATAAATTCCCCCTTCTTTTTATGGCATATATACTACCATAAATATGTATGTTTGTCAATATTTCCTCCGTTGTTGCCATATATTATAGCATGTTTTTTTAATTTGTCAAATTGATATTAACTAAAGTACATCCTACATTAAATGGATGAATTTTATATTCAATAACTTTTTTATTTTTTCTTAAAGTTAATTGTGTAGTTTCTTTTAATATTCCACTACCAATTCCATGTATTATTACAATAAATTTGTTTTTCATTTTTATATTATCATTAATAAAATCGTTTATCGCAACTCGAGCAGTTTCACGATCAAATCCATGTAAATCTAAGCTCGGTAAACTATCAATAAATATTATATCATTTAAATTCATTATAAACTGCTTCCATTTCTTCTTTTAATGGAATGGAATTTCTAGTACCGATTCTACTTACCGATATAGCTCCAGCATAATTTGCTAATTGAAGTGCAAATTTAGGATCATATCCATTAGCTAAATAATATGTTAAAGCGCCGTGGAATATGTCACCTGCACCAGTAGAATCAACTGCTCTTAATTTTACTGATTTAATTATTTCGTAATTATATAAACATCCTTGATCTTCTAAAGTAACAACTATTTCATTTTTAAATATTTCTTTCAATTTAGTATATACATTTTTAATTGTCTCGAAATCATTATAATCTATTTCTAAATTAGTAACATTTTCTGCAAACTCTTTAGAACAAGCTACCCACTTAACCATTTTACATAATTCAACCACTTCAGCAGTATCTCTTCCCGCATCGATTATACTTAGTGCATCAGGATATTTATTTAAAATATCTTTGCTCATTTCATATTCTTGTCCATCTATTAATATAACATCTGGTTTAAAGTTTAAATCAAATTTAGTCATTTCTATTTTTTTTGGTTTATAAGCAAAAGTTGTTCTTGAACCATTTTGTTTGTTAGCTAAAACAAAACTAGAAGTTGTTTCATGACCATCTCTTAATTCTAAATAATCGGTATTTACATTTACTTTTGCAAACTCTTCTTTTATTTTATGACCATAAAAATCGTTACCAACAATTCCTGCAAAGTATACCTCACTTCCCCAACTACCTAACAAGTAAGCTGCCGTACTAGCAGGTCCGCCACCACATTCAATTCTTTCTTGTACTCTATTTTTTGTATTTTCAACTGGATATTCATCCAATGGTAATGTTACATCATATGTAGCATGACCTAAACATAATATCTTCATTCTACCACCCACTTTAATTTTATCATTTTTTTTATATAAAAACAAGAAAAAAGACAATTAATTTGTCTCTTTTACAACCGCTTGAGCAGCAGCAAGTCTAGCAATAGGAACTCTAAATGGTGAGCAAGACACATAATTTAAACCAACTCTATGACAAAATTCAACACTTGATGGTTCCCCACCATGTTCACCACAAATACCTAAAGTAATATCTGGTCTAGTAGATTTACCCTTACGAGCAGCCATTTCTACTAGTTGACCAACACCTGTTTGATCTAATTTAGCAAATGGATCATTTTCAAATATTTTTTTATCATAGTAATCATTTAAGAATTTACCAGCATCATCTCTTGAAAATCCATAAGTCATTTGCGTTAAATCATTAGTACCAAAACTGAAGAATTCAGCTTGTTTAGCTATTTCATCAGCTGTTAAAGCCGCTCTTGGTATTTCGATCATCGTACCGATTTCATATTTCATTTTAACTTTATTTTCTTTTAATATTTTATCAGCTGTTTCAACAACTATTTTTTTAACATATTCTAACTCTTTAACATCACCAACTAATGGTATCATTATTTCAGGAACAACATTCATTTCTTTTTTATTTACGTTAATTGCTGCTTCAATAACAGCTCTAGTTTGCATTTTAGCAATTTCCGGATAAGTAATAGCTAATCTACAACCGCGATGTCCCATCATTGGATTAAATTCTTTTAAAGCATCGATTCTATTTTGAATAGTTTCTAAAGAAATATTTAAACTCTTAGCTAATGGTTCCATTTCTTCTTTTGTGTGTGGTAAGAATTCATGTAGTGGTGGATCTAAATATCTAATAACAACAGGATCGCCTTCCATAGCTTCAAATAATTTTTCAAAATCATCTCTTTGATAAGGTAAAATTTTATCTAAAGCTTCTTCTCTTAGTTCTAAAGTGTCAGCTAAAATCATTCTTCTAAAGTTAAAGATTCTATCAGTTTCAAAGAACATATGTTCTGTTCTACATAATCCAATTCCTTCAGCACCAAATTTTCTAGCTTGAATAGCATCTTTTGGTGTATCAGCATTTGCTCTAACTTTAAGTCTTCTAGTTTCATCAGCCCATTTCATAAATGTTTCGAAATCACCGCTGATACTAGCTTCTACAGTTTTAACTTTTTCACCATATACATTACCAGTTGAACCATCGATTGATAAATAATCTCCTTCTTTAAATACTAAACCTTCTTTAGTTTTTAAAGTTTTCTTTTCTTCATCAATAACTAATTCACCACAACCAGATACACAGCATCTACCCATACCACGAGCAACAACTGCTGCATGGGAAGTCATTCCACCTCTAATAGTTAAAATACCATTAGCATCGTTCATACCTTGAATATCTTCAGGTGAAGTTTCTAATCTTACTAATAATGTTTCTTCGCCTCTTTTTTTAGCTTCACTTACATCGCTTGCTGTAAAATAAATTTTACCTGCACCAGCACCAGGTGAAGCAGCTAATCCTTTAGCAATAACTTTGGCTTTCTTCAATGCTTCATTATCAAACATTGGGTGTAATAATTGATCTAATTGTTTAGGTTCAACTTTTAATAAAGCTTCTTTAGGTGTAATCATACCTTCATTTACTAAATCAACAGCAACTTTTAAAGCAGCTTGCGCTGTTCTTTTACCATTTCTTGTTTGTAACATAAATAGTTTACCATTTTCAATAGTAAATTCCATATCTTGCATATCTTTATAATGATTTTCTAATGTTTTAGCTATTTCACTAAATTGTTTATAAACATTTGGCATAACATCTTTTAAAGTTGAGATAGGTTGAGGGGTTCTAATACCAGCAACAACATCTTCTCCTTGAGCATTAATTAAATATTCGCCATATAATTTATTTTCACCAGTAGCAGGATTTCTTGTAAATGCTACACCGGTACCAGATTTATCGCCACTATTACCATAAACCATTTCTTGAACATTAACAGCAGTTCCCCAACTACCAGGAATATCATTCATTCTTCTATAAATAATAGCTCTTTCATTGTTCCAAGATCTAAATACAGCTGTAACTGCTTCAATTAATTGAACTTTTGGATCTTGTGGAAATTCTTCTTTAGCTAATTTTTTATAAATTTCTTTAAATTTATTAGTAATTTCTTTCATATCATCAGCATTTAATTCTGTATCATATGAAACACCTTTTTTTTCTTTAAATTCATCTAAAACTCTTTCAAAACTTGATTTTGGATATCCTTTTACGACATCTGCAAACATTTGGATAAATCTTCTATATGAATCATAAACGAATCTCGGATTTTTAATTTTTTCACTAAAGTTTTTAGCAACTTCATCATTTAATCCTAAATTTAATACAGTATCCATCATACCAGGCATACTAGCCCTAGCACCACTTCTTACTGATACTAATAATGGATTATTTAAATCGCCCATTTTTTTACCAGAAGTTTTTTCCAAATTAGCTAATTTAGCCATAATTTGATCAATTACTTCATCGGCTATTTTTTCACCATCATCATAGTACTTATTACAAGCTTCAGTTGTAACAGTAAATCCATCAGGAACTGGTAAACCAATGCTTTTCATTTCTGCTAAATTAGCACCTTTACCACCTAATAGATTACGCATATCTTTGTTTCCTTCATTGAAAGAATAAACATATTGTGTCATATTTTGCCCTCCTCATTGTTTAACACTCTTAAATTATAACATGAAAAAAGCAAAAAAAGAATAATTTTTATTCTTTTTTACAATTTTTTTATTTTATATATAAGTTAAAAGTTTTATTAAATACCAATATATTTTTATTTACTATTGTAACATATATGGCGAATTTGGAGTACCTTCACCTCCAGTGAAGTCTAATGCTGCCAGCCCTGACTTCAGATATATAACTGCACGGACGCCATACGTGCTGGAAACTGAACTATATTGGAAGTCGAAGTTGCCAAGGTCGCTCACAACAAAAATGTCAGACAAACTATTTCTATTCATCGTCCAATAAAAATATGATGTAGTTGGATTTTCTATTGTATTGACATCTACAAATGTTTTAGTATTTGATGTTCCTAAGTCTATATCATTGCCACTGAACATCTCACCTATTGTTGGTAATCCAACACTTGCTTCCAATGTTTCATCTTGGACATCTTCATAATTTTGACATGTTCCTGATACATATGGATAATCTCCTATATAGAATGTTTTATTTCCTGTATATCGATATGTGTTACTTATTCCTTCAGCAAATGTATTTAGTTGGGTATATATTACATGATTCGTAGTTATTGTTGCCGAACTTCCATATGTACTTTTTGTTGGAAGTAAGCCATTCAACACAACTTTTATACTATCTTCATCTTTACTTACTACTCTAAATGTACACATATTATCACTGTCACAAGCATTATCACTTCCACTATATGGTACATTGATATATTCTCCTACTTGAACATTATTCGTATTTGTTGCTTTGGTTGCTACTCGATAATTATTCGCAAGGGTACCATCATCTCCGGTGATATTTATATCAGAAATTTTTATAACTGCACGGACACCGTTACTATACGACGTAGAATTGCCGCTGATGGAACTCCAGTACACGAATGCAATTTTCCCAGACAACACATTTCCTAACCAAAAATAATCATTAATATCTAAAAAGGAACCCGCACTTCCTGCTCTTTCATATTGATTTTTGTCTAATAATCCTACTTTTTTGCTTGTTGTTCTTCCAGCGACATTAGGAATTGATCCTATATTAAATGTATTATCTACTATATTACTTTGAATACTACTATCTAAACTATTCCAAAAATACTCATTCAGCCATGTATTGATATAACTTGAATTATAAGCTTCTTCACTATACCATTCTGCACTGGTTGGTTGTATTGCTGTTAATGGTTGTTGCGTTATCAATGTTAATGTATTAGCTTGAGCATCAAATTCCAATACTCGCCATTGATGGCCTCCATACCATAAAAAATTGTTGGCCACCTGCTCATTTGTTCTAGTGTAATAATATAAATTTTCATTTGTACTATCTTTCACTAGTCCTGTTGTATTATCTTCGGAATATTGTTTTAATAAAAGTGAAATTAAACTTTTTCCTTGTGCTACTTCTCCTCCTTCACATCTGATATACATATTTTTGTATAACTATTATCCATTTGATATTTTATATCTTCGGTTGCACAATAGTTATTTATTCCGCTTAATATCATTTGTGATTCTGATTTCCCTGCTGATATTCTGGCATCTTCTACTACATCTAATATGATTGGTGTAGCAATTAAAGCAACTATTGCTAGTATAATAATTACTGCAAGTAATTCAATCAAAGTAAATGCATTTTTAACTTTCTTCATTTTATTTTAATCTAATTTTCTATTCTATATTTTTAGCGACTACCACCACCGCCACCACCGAAGGATCCTCCTCCTCCGCCGCCTGATGAAAAGCCACCACCGCCAGAAGAATAAGACTCTGCTCTACTTCTAGCTGTATTAGCTGCTGAAACTGATCTAACAGAAATAGTATTTAAGAATATTATTGTATCAAAATCGATATTATCTAAATTTTCAATATATTCAGGATATAATTTTTTTAATTGTTTTGCCACTTTATCAGCAATACCAAATAAATAAGCAAACATTATATATTCATCCCATAATTTAACTTCGATAGCTTCTTTAGTTTCAATTTTAGAAAATTCTTCTAAAAATAGCTTTAAGCCATAAAGTTTTTTAGAATTTTCATATAAAATATCATCCATAACATTTTTATATTTACATTCTTTTTTATTAGTTCTTTTGTAAATATGCCCTTGATTTTTTAATTCAGTTATTTTATTATTTTTAATTTTTTCAAATAAATTTAAATACTTACTGTAATTTTTTTTGGCCCAGCGCTCCAATTCGTTCGATTCTAATACACCATCACCACTTGCTTTATACATCATTTCATATAAATCTTTTTCTTCTTGATTATCAAAAGAAACATTTAAATTGAGAATAAGACTTAGATTTTTATCTTTTTTTATCACAAGTTTATCTTGCTTAATCCATTTTAATAATATGGCTCCCAAAATACTAGAATTAGATTTATTCCAATTATTTAAACTAACTAATGCATTAGCATAATATATATCTTTATTGCAAGGAATGTCTCTAAAGAACTCTGTATTCTTTTTATTAATAACTTTATTATCCCTATAACCATACTTATTATTTCGAACTGATATAAAAACTAAGACAAATGGTAAAAAACAAATAAACATGGTAAAAATGGTAACTATTAATGCGAAATAATCGGTAGAACTATTAGAATAATCATATTCAAAAGTTCCCTCTTCGGCTCTTTGGTAAACATCATCAAATGTATTAAATTGAGAAACTTTATTAGTCGTTTTGAATGTATTTAACGGAAATTTAGCTAGCAATACAACGTAATTATCATCCATGTTATCTTCATTAGACATATATATTTTACCATCATCAACATATGCATAACCTTTATAACCATAACCCCATACATCTAAGGTATCAGGAAAATCATAATAACTAGATATTTCTAAACTAAAATTATCAAAATCAACATCAGATAATCTATCAATAAAATTATAATAAATTATTTGAGCGTCTTCAACATTAAATATAAAATTACTTAATTCATAAGTTAATTTAAAGGTATGATTTTTATAATCATATTTACCAAAACATAATT
>CALVSP010000029.1 GCA_944359065.1 uncultured Bacilli bacterium | reverse complement strand
AAACATTATCTAACGATGGGTATATTTGTAGTAAATGTTATACTAATGAAAGAATAGTATCAGAAAAAACAATTAAATTATTAAGAATGTATTATTATGTCGATATATCTAAAATAACTAAATTAGAAGTAAGTAAACAAGCTAAAAATGAAATTAATGTATTTTTAGATGAATATTATGAAAGATATACAGGTCTTTATTTGAAAAGTAAGAATTTTATTAAAAATTTAAATAAGTTAAATGTTTAATTGACAATTTAATTAATTTATAGTAAAATGTATATAGATGAGAGAAATCTCATATAATAAAAAGAGTTACATTTAATTGTTGTTAAGTGTTTTCTCTAAAAAAAATTGGTTTGAGAAAGCACCGTTTCAAAGTTGATTCGGTGTTTTCGATTTTTAATCCTTATTTTTAAGGATTAGAATTGTATAAAATACAATTAAAATAGATGCAATAAGCTGTTGCATTTAAATAAGTGTTCCTTTCTATAGTATATATCATAGGACCACCTCCTATTAACAATAAATGTTAATAGAGAAAACACCATAACTATTAAATATAACTCTATAGTTAATTATATATTAATTTACTAAAAAAATCAACAATAAATTAACAAAAATAAAAATTTCACATATTTAAATCTTGTTAAAAAAAATAAAATGTGTTATTATATAAACAGCTGTGATGAAGAAGGAGTAATTAAAGTAGTTATTACTAGAGAGAATGTGGTTGGTGGAAACATTTGATAATCTTTAATGAAGTAGTCTTTGGAGCAAAAGGTGACGCGTTATAGTCTAATGAGTATAAATTAAGGTGGTACCACGTAGCAATCACGTCCTTATAAGGATGTGGTTTTTTAATTGGAGGATTTTTTTATGGATATAGAAGAAGCAAAAAAAATATTTAAAAAATATGTTGATAAGTATGATTTTGACAATGATAAAATAAAACTTAAATATGAGCATTCTTTAAGAGTTAGTAAATTGTGTAAAGAAATTGCTAAACATTTAAATTTATCAGAGCAAGATGTTGAAATAGCTGAAATGATTGGGTTATTACATGATTTTGGGCGATTTGAACAAATTAAAATATATGATACTTTTGATGATAGAATAAGTGTCGATCATGCGGTTTTAGGCGTACAATTGTTAGAAGAATTTGGAATAGATAAATTTATTAAGGATGAAGAAATTCAAAAATTAGTAAAAAAAGCAATTTTACTTCATAATAAAACGTTTATTGAAGATAATTTGACAGAAAGAGAAATTTTATTTGCTAAAATAATAAGAGATGCAGATAAAATTGATATATATTATATTTGGACAAATTTGGAAATAAAAACAGTAAATGCAAAACTAAATGGTAAAATTTATCATAGATTAATTAAATGTAAAATAGATTATGAAGAGAGAAAAAATGATTTGGATTTTTATTTATTATTGATGGGATTAGTTTATGATATTAATTTTGAATGGTCATATAAATATTTAGATGATAAGAAATACATTAATATATTTATTGATCGAGTCATTAATAAAAATAAAAAAAATTACTTTAAATTAAATAGAATAAAAGGTGTTATTAAAAAATACATGAAAAAGAGGGAAAAATTATGTTAGATACAAAATATAATCATTTAGAAGTAGAAAACAAATATGACAATTGGAAAACTAAAGGATACTTTAATAGTGGTGATTTATCAAAAAAACCATATTGTATAGTTATCCCACCACCTAATGTAACAGGAAAATTACATTTAGGTCATGCTTGGGATACGACTTTACAAGATGTTATAATTAGATATAAAAGAATGCAAGGTTATGATACTTTATGGTTACCTGGTATGGATCATGCTGGTATTGCTACGCAAGCAAAAGTAGATAATAAATTAAAAGAGATGGGAATTAATCCAAGAAGTTTAGATAGAGATGAATGGTTAAAATATGCCTGGGAATGGAAAGAAGAATATGCTAATAACATTCATGAACAATGGGCTAAATTAGGTTTATCGTTAGATTACAATAAAGAAAGATTTACTTTAGATGATGGATTATCTCATGCAGTTAAAAAGGTATTTATCGATTTATATAATGAAGGATTAATTTATCGCGGAGAACGAATTATAAATTGGGATCCAAAAGCAATGACAGCTTTATCTAATGAAGAAGTTATTTATAAAGAAGTAGAAGGTGCTTTTTATCATATTAAATATTTTATTGAAGGTACTGATGATTATCTAGAAATCGCTACGACAAGACCAGAAACTTTATTTGGTGATACCGCAGTAGCAGTTAATCCAAACGATGAAAGATATAAGAAATATATTGGTAAAAAAGTTATACTTCCTATTGTTAATAAATTAATTCCAGTTATAGCTGATATTCATGCTGATCCAGAATTTGGAACAGGTGTCGTTAAAATAACACCTGCTCACGATCCTAACGATTTTGAAGTAGGAAATAGACATAACTTAGAACGAATTATCATTATGAATAAAGATGCTACAATGAATGAAAACGCAATCGGATATACAGGTTTAGATAGATTTGAATGTCGTAAAAAATTAGTTGAAGATTTAAAAGAAAAAGATTTATTAATTAAAATTGAAAAAATGATGCATTCAGTAGGACATTCTGATCGTTCTGATGTTATGATTGAACCATACTTATCTAAACAATGGTTTGTTAAAATGCGTCCTTTAGCTGATAGAGTCTTAGAAAATCAAAAAAATAAAGATACTAAAGTTAATTTTGTTCCAGCTAGATATGAAAAAATTATGAATCATTGGATGGAAATAACTTATGATTGGTGTATATCACGTCAACTTTGGTGGGGACATCAAATACCGGCTTATTATAAAGGCGATGAAGTTTATGTAGGATATGAGGCACCTAGCGATGAATGGGTACAAGATTCAGATGTATTAGATACTTGGTTTTCATCAGCTTTATGGCCATTTAGTACTTTAGGTTGGCCAGATAACGATATATCAAGATATTATCCTAACAACTGTTTAGTAACAGGATATGATATCATTCCATTTTGGGTTAATCGTATGACTTTTCAAGGATTACATTTTACAAATAAACGTCCATTTAAAGATTGTTTGATTCATGGCCTAATTAGAGATAAACAAGGAAGAAAAATGAGTAAATCCTTAGGAAATGGTGTCGATCCAATGGATGTTATTAATGAATATGGTTGTGATTCATTAAGATTTTATTTATCGACATCAACAGCAAGTGGCACTGATTTAAGATATGATGAAGAAAAAGTTAAATCAACTTGGAACTTTATTAATAAATTATGGAATGCTTCAAGATTTGTTTTAATGAACATAGAAGATTTTAATTACTGTTTAGATGATTTATCTGTAAGTGATAAATGGATTTTAAATAAGATGAATAATTTAATTAATAAAGTAACAAAATATATGGATAAGTATGAATTTAATACTGTTGGTTCATTGTTATATAGTTTTGTTTGGGATGATTTTTGTGATTGGTATATCGAATTAGCAAAAGCAAATATGAATGACACAACTAAAACAGTACTATTAATAGTTTTAACTAATATATTAAAATTATTACATCCATTTATGCCATTTGTAACCGAAGAAATATATCTTAAATTACCAATTCATGATGAATCTATTATGATTAGTGATTATCCAAAATATGATAAAAAGTTTAAATTTGATAGTAATTTAGATTTGTTAATTGAATTAATTAAAAAAATAAGGAAAGTTAAATTAGATAATAATTTAGGTAAAGACTATTTACTTGTAAGTAATAATAAAATTATACTAGAAAATAAAAACTTATTAAGTAAAATGCTTAAAAATGAAAATATTTTAAACAATTATAGTGGTGATTTTAATAAAATAGATATTAATTTTGATAATGATATTGTTTCTATTTATTATGATGGTAGTTTAAGTGAAGAAGAAAAGCAATTATTAGTTAAAGAAAAAGAAAGATTGATTAATTCCATTGCAAGAAGAAAAAAATTATTATCTAATCAAGGATATATTAATAAAGCACCAAAAGAAATAGTTGAAACTGAAAAAAATAATTTAATAAAAGATGAAAAAGATTTAGAGTTAATAATTGAAAAATTAAAATAAACACATATTTTACCTAATTTTATCCAAACTAAAGATAAAAGGTGGTGAAATAGATGAAAAAAGGTTTTACATTGATAGAATTATTAGCTGTAATAATTATTTTGGCAATCGTAGCTTTAATTGCGACTCCAATAATATTAGATGTAGTAGAAGATGCTAAGATGAGTGCTGCTTCTTCTGAAGCAAATGTTATTGTTAGTGGCATAAATACATATTGTGCAACTGCTGAGATGAAGGCTCAAATTGATGATAGTTATACAGATATATGTGCCGATGGTGTAACTAGTTCTGAAGTTGCCACAATGGTAAATTTGGGAAATGCAACAATATCTGGTAATCCTACTTTTGAAAATGGTAGAGTAACAGCAATAACTGTTATAAGTAATGGCTATAAAGTTGTTATGACAGGAGGAAATTGGGCAGATCCAACAAAGTCAGAATAACATTTTGACTTTTTTCATTTAATTTACATAATTTGTTGACTTAAGAGAGAAAAAAAGGTATAATTTAGATAGTTAAAAAAAGTAAGGTGGTGAGATTAATGAAAAAAGGGTTTACTTTAATCGAATTGTTAGCAGTTATTATCATTTTAGCAATCGTAGCTTTAATCGCAACACCTATTATTTTGGATGTTGTAGAAGATGCTCGTAAAAGTGCTGCTAAATCAGAAGCTAGTATGATTTTAAGTGGTATTCAAAATTATTGTGCTACTGAAGATATGAAGGAACAAATGGGAACTCTAACAGAAGCAGCAATATGTACAAGTCCTATTTCAACTGATAATGTTAAAAAAATGGTGAATTTAGGAAATGCGACAGTTAGTTCTGTAACAATTGAATCTGATGGAACATATTCTTTAAATGTTAAATCAAACGGTTACTTAGTTAGTATTTATAAAGGTGTTATCCCAACATCATATACTAAAACATCTGGCGATGTACCAGCAACTGCTCCAACTTCTGCTGTACAATAGTAAAATTGCTTCACAATTTGTGAAGCTTTTTTCATATAAAGGAGTTAATTTATGAAAAAACAATTATTATCTTTTTTAATCCCTTTCATTTGTTTATTTGTTTTATTTTTAATAAATAATTTTATATTTGGCAATAACACAATTTTATATAGTGATTCACAATATCAGTATTATCAAACATTTATTTATTTGAAACAATTATTAGAAAATGGTTCTTTTTACTCTTTTCAAATAGGGTTAGGTACACCAATGATAGCAACTATAGCTTATTATTTAGGTTCTATATCTAATTTATTAGTTAAATTTTTTAATAATATTGAATTATTTTTACTAATAACAGTTTTAATTAAAATAAGTTTATGTGGATTAACTATGTATAATTATTTAAAATATAATTACAAAAGTAAATATATACTCATTTTTTCAACTGCATATGCATTATCTTTTTATAGTTTAGCAAATTATTTTCAATTTATGTGGTTAGATGCTTATTTTTTAAGTCCTTTATTATTATTAGGAATTGATAAAATAATCAAAGAAAAAAAATATTTATTATATGGTATAACATTATTTTTAATCATATTATCTAATTATTATATGGGATATATGTGTTGTTTATTTGCAATATTATATTTTATATATAAATATTTATTAAGTAATAAAGATAAAAAAACAATTAAGATATTTATAGTTATTTCTATTTTATTTGGTTTAATGACTATGTTTTTACATATACCTAATTTAATAGAACTATTAAAAATAGAAAGAAATAGTGCGAAATCATATTTATTTAATACAGATATATTAGGTATTTTGTCTAAATTGTTTGTAGGTTCTAATATTGAGGGTGGAATATTAAATTATCATCATCCGTATTTATACATAGGTATTTTTAACATCGTATTATTGTTATTTTATTTTGTTAATAAAAAAATAACTAAAAAAGAAAAAATATTATCATTAATAATTATAATTATATTAACTTTAAATATTATTTTTGTTCCTTTTGATAATTTTTGGCATGCTTTATCTTCTCCTATTGGATATAATTTTAGATATATATATTTATTTAATACATTTACAATATCATTATGCTTAAAATCGTTTGTTAATATAAAATATGTAGATAAAATTTGGTATTATATTTCCTTTTTAATTTTTTTATTGATAAGTGAATTAGTTATATTAAGAGATATAATGAATTATTTTAATATATATTTAAGTGTTATTATTTTTTTACTTTATTTAATTATTTTTAAAAGTAACAATAAAGATATAAAATTATTATTTTCCATTTTAGCTATTTCCGAATTATTTTTTAATGGATATACTATATTCAAGAAATATGAATATTCAACAAAAACATATTTAAATAATATTTATATAGAAAAACAAAACATCTTAGATGATATAAATGATGATTCTTTTTATCGTTTAGAATTTTTAAATAGATTTTTGTATAATGATGCTTTAAACTATAATTATTATGGAGCAAGTGGTTGGTTTTCTAGTGTCTATTTAAATAAAAATTTTTATGATAAAATAGGTTATGGAACATATAATAATTCATTGGGTTATAATAATTATTTGTTACTTGATAGTTTGCTTAATATTAAGTATGTTGTATCATTAAATGAATTAAAATATTATAATTATATTTCTACTAATAAGATATCAGCTTATCCAGAATTTTTTTATGGAATTCACTATTTTGATAGTTATTTGTATGAGAATCCTTATGCTTTAAGCTTAGGTTATATGGTTTCTAATAAAATAAAAGATGATATTAATTGTAATAATCCATTTGATTGTCAAAATAAAATAATTAATAATATGACTAATACAACAAATAATATATATGAATATTATTTGTATGATGATATAGAATTTAAAAATAAAGATTTTTATGTATTAGTAAAACAAGAAAATTATCAAAAAGTAAGTGAATTTTGTTTGAATGATAATTGTTTTAAAATAAATGATTTAACTAACACCAATTTATTTTTTGAAAATGATTTTGAAAATATAACAATTACTAAAAAAAATATTGATGATATTTATTTAGCTTATTTCGATTTTGATGAATTTATTAATAAATATAATATATTAAATAAAAATCAATTAAATATAACTAGTTTTAAAGAAAATTATATTGAAGGAAATATTAATGTAGCTGATAATGATGTTTTATTTCTAAGTATTCCTTATGATGATAGTTTTAAAATATTAGTTGATAATAAGGAAGTGGATTATTATAAATTAATTGATAATTTTATTGGTTTAGATTTAGAAAAAGGTTATCACAACATTGAAATAATCTATGAAGTTAAAGGGCTTAAATTAGGTATATTTATTAGTTTAATATCGTTAATTACATTTTTACTTATAAGGAAACACTTATAAGTTTTTTCTTGTAAATATAATTTTTTTAATATATAATATTATTGGTGATTTGCATGAAACAAGAAAACATCCGCAATTTTTCAATTATTGCTCATATTGATCACGGGAAAAGTACTTTAGCTGATCGGATATTAGAAGTAACTGGAGCGATAACTGATAGAGAAAAACAAGATCAATTGTTAGATAATATGGATTTAGAAAGAGAAAGAGGCATAACGATTAAATTAAATGCTGTCCAATTAAAATATAAAGATTATGTATTACATTTAATAGATACACCAGGACATGTCGACTTTAATTATGAAGTATCTAGATCTTTAGCTGCTTGTGAAGGAGCTATTTTAGTAGTAGATGCTGCACAAGGAATTGAAGCTCAAACTTTAGCTAATTTATATTTGGCGTTAGATTCTAATTTAACGATAATACCTGTCATCAATAAAATAGATTTACCTAATGCCGATATAGAAAAAGTAACTAAAGAGTTAGAAGATACTTTAGGCTTTGATAAAAATGAAATTATTTTAACTTCCGCTAAAAATGGAATTGGAATAACAGAATTAGTAGATGAAATAGTTAAAAAAATACCAAGTCCTAAAGGTGATATAAATAAGCCTTTACAAGCATCGATATTTGATAGTTTTTATGATGCTTATAGGGGTGTTGTAGTATTAATTAGGGTAGTTAATGGTAAAGTTAAAGTAGGCGATAAAATAAAGTTAATGGCTACTAACAAGATTGAAGAAGTAGTTGAATTAGGTGTTAATACACTGAAGGAAGTTAAGAAAAATGAATTAGTAGCTGGGGAAGTTGGATATTTATGTGCTTCAATTAAAGATATATCAGATATTAAAGTAGGAGATACGATTACTTTAGAAAATAATCCAGCTAGTGATATATTACCAGGATATAAACCAATGAAACCAATGGTATTTTCGGGAATTTATCCGATTGAAACTTCAAAATATCCTGATTTAAGAGAAGCTTTAGAAAAATTAAAATTGAATGATGCTTCATTACAATTTACACCAGAAACATCTAAAGCATTAGGTTTTGGATTTAGATGTGGTTTTTTAGGGTTATTACATTTAGAAATAATAAAAGAAAGAATTGAAAGAGAATTTAATATTAATTTAATTGTTACAAGTCCTTCTGTTATTTACGAAGTAGAATTAACTGATAATAGTATAATTAGTATCGATAGTCCAAGCAAAATGCCAGATAAAGTTAAAATAAAAGACATTAAGGAACCTTATATTAAAACTTCTATTTTTGTTCCAGCTACTTATATTGGCCCTATTATGGAATTATGTCAAGATAAAAGAGGTAACTATATATCTATGGAATATATAGATAAAACAAGAGTTAATATTCATTATGAAATTCCTTTATCAGAGATAGTATATGATTTTTTTGATCGATTAAAAAGTATTTCTAAAGGATATGCTTCATTTGATTATGAATTGATTGGTTACAAATCAAGTGATTTAGTTAAGATGGATATTTTATTAAATGGCGAAGTTGTCGATGCTTTAAGTGTGATAGTTCATAAAGATTTTGCTTATAAACGCGGTAAAAATATCGTTGAAACATTACGAAAAATGATACCTCGTCAACAATTTGAAGTACCTGTTCAAGCAAGTATTAGTAATAAAGTTATTGCTCGCGAAACAATTAAAGCAGTTAGAAAAGACGTTTTAGCTAAATGTTATGGTGGTGACGTATCAAGGAAACGTAAATTATTAGAAAAGCAAAAAGAAGGTAAAAAAAGAATGAAGATGGTAGGTCGAGTAGAAATACCTGAAGAAGCATTCTTAGCAGTATTAAAAGTAGATGAAGAATAAAATTGTAAGAAATTACAATTTTTTTTGAAATTAAGCAGGAATTCACTATATTTTTGTCGTATATAACTAATAGGAGGTGATTTAAATAAAAAAGTTCTATACGGCAAAGTATGAACCGATATTTATGAGAGCAGTAGTTAAACCAAATATTTTAAAACCATTATTAGAACATATTTTAGAAAAAGAAATAATAGAATTAGAAATATTAAATCCAAATTTAATTCAAGATTATTTTAGATTACGAGGCCAACGATTAGATTTGTTAGTAAAAACAAAAGATGAAATAATCAATGTCGAATTAAATACTAATTATGGTGAAGAAATATTAATAAGGAACTTACACTATATCTTTAAATTAGCTAGTGAAAATACGGAAAGAGGAAATAAATACAAAGTAGGTTATTTGATAATTCAAGTAAATTTAAATTTTTATAATAGTAAATATGAAAAAAATATCTACACATTATATGATAAGATAAATAAAATAGAATTAACAGATTACATTAAAATATATAATGTAGGTATAGACAAATACATAAAAAACTATTATAATAATGGTAAGAAGTTTACCAAAGGTGAAGAAGCATTAATAATGCTAGATATGGGAAAACAAGAATTAGAAGAGTTATCGGAAAAGAGTGAGATAGTGAATAATTTTAAAGAAGAAGTAATAAAAGCAAATAATGATGAGTTTGTAGTAGAATGGATAAGTCGTGAAGAAGAACAAAGACAATATGAAGAAGTAATGTATGAAAAAGGACATAATCAAGGCTTATTTGAAGGAATTGCACAAGGTAAACAACAGGGCTTATCAGAAGGTATCACTCAAGGAATCGAACAAAATAAAATAGCTAATGCAAAGAAAATGTTAAAATTAAAAATGGATTTAGAGACAATAAACAAAGTTACTGGTTTATCTAAAGAAGAAATAGAAAGTTTAAGAAATTAAGCTTTTTTTGATATAATAAATGTGGTGATGTTATGTCTATATATATTCATATTCCTTTTTGTAGTAATCTTTGTTCATATTGTGATTTTGCTAAATTTTATTATAATTCTAATTGGGTAGATAAATACTTAGAAAGTTTAGAAAAAGAAATAAAATTAAGATATAAAGGAGAAATGGTTAATACAATTTATATTGGTGGTGGGACGCCAACTTGCTTAGATATAAATCAATTAGAAAAATTATTAAAAATAACTAATTTATTTAATAAGAAAAATATAGAATTTACTGTGGAAACAAATGTTGATTTGAGTTTGGATAAAATAAAATTATTAAAGCAATATGGTGTTAATAGAATTAGCATTGGTATGCAAACTATTAATTCTAGACACTTAAAATTCTTAAATAGAAATCATACTAAAGATGATGTTATTAATTTGGTTAACATATTAAAAAAATTTAATTTTAACATAAATATCGATTTAATATATGCAATTCCTAGTCAAACATTAAATGAATTAAATGCTGATTTAGATTTTATTTTAAATTTAGATGTTAATCATATATCAACTTATTCTTTAATAATCGAACCTCATACTAAATTATATATTGATAATGTTTCTAATATAGATGAAGATTTAGATTATGAAATGTATAAATTAATTAATAAAAAGTTGAATAAATACCACCATTATGAAATAAGTAATTTTGCTAAAAAAGGTTATGAATCAAAACATAATTTAGTTTATTGGAATAATTTAGAATATTATGGATTTGGTATTGGAGCTTCAGGTTATATAAATAATATTAGATATGATAATACTAAATCATATCAAAATTATATTAATGGCAGATATATAATGGAAAAACATGAATTAGACTTAAATGAAAATATTTCTAATGAATTTATTTTAGGATTAAGAAAACTAGATGGTATTGATGTTAAAGAATTTTATAAAAAGTATAATATAAATATTACAAGTATAGATATTGTAAATAAATTGATAAAAGAAGGTAAATTGATTTTAACAGACAAATTAAAAATTAATCCTAAATATATCTATATTTCTAATACAATTTTAGTTAATTTTATTGACTTAAAACTATAATTAATATAAAATTGGTATTAAGGTGGTAGTTATGACAAAATGGGATAAAGAATACATAAAATTATGTAAAAAAATTTTAAAAGAAGGTAAAGAGGTTGAAAATAGAACGGGTACAAATACAATTAAAATACCTAGTTATCATTTAAAATTTGATTTATCTAAAGAATTTCCAGTTCTAACAACAAAACAATTATTTTTTAGGCAAGCAATTTTGGAAATGTTATGGATTTATCAAGCACAATCTAATGATGTTAGATGGTTGCAAGAGAGAAATGTTCATATTTGGGATGAATGGCAAATAGATGGTGAAGGGTATTGGAAGGCCCATCAAAGAGTATTAGAAAATGGCAAAGTAGTTGAAAAAGATATTGTAAAGAAATTTGATAAAAAATATGCTTATACAATAGGAACTGCTTATGGATATATTGTTAATAAATATAAATTAATTGATAAGTTAATTAATACAATAAAAAACAATCCAACTGACAGAAGAATGGTAATGTCTTTATGGCAAGATGAATATTTAGATATGGCTGTTTTACCAAGTTGTGTTTGGTCTAGTGAATGGGATGTTACTGAAGGTAAATTAAATTTATGGGTTCATCAAAGAAGTTGTGATGTTCCTTTAGGTTTACCATTTAATGTTACACAATATGCAGTTTTATTATCTTTAATTGCTCATGTTTGTGATTTAAAACCAGGTACGATTGATTGGAGTATAAAAGATGCTCATATATATGTAAATCAAGTAGAAGGGATTAAAGAGCAAATAGCTAGATTTGAAACTTTAAAAGATATTAAAGCCCCATCATTATGGATTAATCCTAATATAAATGATTTTTATAAATTTGATAATTCTAAAGATTGTAATGATATCAAAATAGTTGGTTATGAACATCACGGACCGATTAAATTTGAAATATCACAGTAGGGAGTATATATGATAAGTATAATAGCAGCAATAGGCAAAAATAATGAATTAGGATTAAACAATGATTTAATTTGGCATTTACCTAATGATTTAAAATATTTTAAAGAAACAACAATAAATCAAACTATAGTTATGGGGTATAACACATTTGTATCATTAGGACGAGTGTTACCTAAACGTAAACATGTGGTTTTATCATTAGAAAAAGTAAAATTACCAGAAGAAGTAATACAATTTAATAATTTAGATGATTTAAATAATTATATAAAAGATAAAGATGTTTTTATAATTGGTGGGGCTTCTATGTATAAACAATTCGTTGATAAAGCCAGTAAATTATATTTAACGGAAATAGATGATGTTCATGAAGCTGACGCTTATTTCCCTAAATTTGATAAAAATTTATTTAGTAAAAAGATAATTGGTACTAATAATGATAATGGAATTAATTATACTTTTACATTATATGAAAGGAAATAGTTATGCGTGGTAAAATAATAGTAATTGAAGGAACAGATTGTTCAGGTAAAGAAACACAAAGTAAGAAATTAATTGAAAAAATTCCAAATTTAAAATATTTTTCGTTTCCAAATTATGATTCACCAACTGGTAAAATAATTGGTGGACCTTATTTAGGTAAAAGTTATATATGTGATGGTTGGTTTAGTGAAGGAGCTGATGCTGTTGATCCTAAAATTGCTTCCCTTTATTATGCAGCCGATCGTAAATACAATATAGATAAAATAAATGAAATGTTAGATAATGGATATAACGTTATATTGGATAGATATGTTTATTCTAATATGGCTCATCAAGGTGGTAAAATAAAAAATGCTAAAAAAAGACATAAAATGTATAAATGGTTAGAACAACTAGAATTTGATTTGTTAGGGTTACCAGAACCAGATATTAAAATATTTTTATATGTTCCTTTAGAAGTATCCATGGAAATAAGAAAAAACAGAAACGAATCTTTTGATCAACATGAATCTAACCCTGAACATTTAAAACATGCTGAAAATGCATATTTAGAAATAGCAGATTTATATGATTTTATTAAAATAGATTGTACAGTTGATAACAAAATGTTATCAATAGAAGAAATAAATGAAATCATATATGAACATGTTTTGGGAAAACAGAAAACTTTGTAAAATTCAAAGTTTTTTTCATATTATTTAATAAGGTGATATATTGAATATAATTTCTCATCGAGGATCAAATATAAGTAAATATAAAAAAAATACTAAACAAGCTTTATTAACAGCAATTAATCTAGATTTTATTTCTGGTATTGAATTTGATATTAGAATGACTAAAGATAAAAAAATAATAATAATTCATGATCCGATTATTAATTTAGTTAGTAATGGTAGTGGTTTAGTTAAAAAGTTGAAATATAAAAAATTATTGAAATATAATTTTGGTACCAAAGAAAATCCTAGTAAAATATGTACTTTAGAAGAATTGTTAGATAATATTAAAAACAATAAAAAAATTTTAATTGAATTAAAAGAAGAAAGTAATAATTTTAAAGAATTTGTCGATATTGTTTATAACATAATAAAAAAGTATAAATTAAATATTTATATTGCTAGTTTTAATTATGAATTAATTAAATATTTTAGTAAGCTTTATAATAAATGTGGATTGATAATTGGAAATGGCATAAATATAGATAAAAAATATAATAATTTTAATTATAATATTTTATCTTATAAATATCGAAAAATATATAATAAAAAAGAAACATTTTTATGGACAATAAATTTTTATAAAGATGATTTAGATAATTATAATATTATTACTGATAACCCTTATTTATTTAAAAACTAATTGTTTAGCTGATTCAGATATTATTATAGCTTTATTATCAATATTTAATATTTTATCAATTACATTTCTTCTATTTTTTCTTTTAACCATAATCATTAAAATATCTTTATTAATTAAATAAGTATTTTCTAACTTACTTATTTTTTTGTATTTTTTACTTACTACAAATAACATGTTATTACCTAAAGCTATTTTTTCTTCTAATATAGAACCTACATAACTTCCTATTAAAGAACCGATAGCAAATATTAATATTTTATATATATTATTATTTAATACTACTAAACTAGTGGATATAATCCAAATAAAAGATAAAATAAAATTTAAAATAGCACCTTCTAATTTTTTACCATTAGAAACAATTATTAACCTTAATGTGGCAATACTGTTTTCTAATATTTTACAAATAAATATAAATAAATATATCATATATTTCACCATTATTATTATGATTTTTTTTAGTATAGTTTAATCAGGTATTGTAAATAATTAATAAATATTGTATAATTGATTTAAGAATAGAGGTCGATATTTATGAAAAAAGGGTTTACTTTAGTGGAATTGTTAGGAGTTATAATAATATTAGGAGTATTAGCGTTGATTACATTTTTAGCTTTAGATAAATCAATTAAAAAAAGTCAACAAAATGCTTTAGATAAAACAATAGAAAATATAGAAAGAGCAGCTTATAATTATAGTTCTGAAAATGATTTAGGATATGAAGTAAAATTTAAAACTTTAACATTAACAGATTTAGCAGCGAAAGGTTATTTAGAAGAAAATATAATAAATCCAGTTACCAATGATCCTCTTAAAGGTTGTGTGTTATATCGTTGGGATGTGGAAAATAATCAATATATATTTGAGTATAATGAAAAATGTGAAGTACCAACATTTCCAGGTTCACTTATAGAAAATTTGTTAAAGCAATATACTGAAGGAAATCAAGTTGGTTTGGTAAAAGATGAAACTAATCCTAATTTATATTATTATACTGGTAATAAAGATGAAGTAACAAATAATTTTTTGTGGTATGGAGGACATCAATGGCGAGTTCTAGAATTCGATACTAGTGCTAAAACATTAATTTTAATAACACAACAACCATTAACCACTATTGCAATAAATAAAAATGCTTGGACTACTGAAGAAGAATATAATAATAGTTATGTAAATAATTGGTTAAATGAGTATTTTTGGAATAGTTTAGAAAGTGATATACAAAATAATATTCAAGATAATGTTTTTGATATAGGAATATATAATGTAGTTACTTCTCAAAATATAAATAATTTAATTAAAGAAATTAAAACGACTAAAAAAGTTGGATTATTAAGTCAATTACAGTATCTAAGAAGTGGTTATTTAGGTATTAGAAATTATTTTGGATTAGGTAATGTATCTGATGAAAATGAATTTTATCAAGTTGGATATGAAAATAGTATATCCGGAAATTCTAAATATGACGTTGGAATTCGCCCCGTCATAAAAATTTTGGATATAGATGTTACTTCTGGTGATGGTAGTTTGACAAATAGTTATAGATATTTTAAAAATACAAAAAGTGCTGAATCTGTCCAAGTAGGTGAATACATTAATGTACCTTATAGTGGAAATGATAATGCATGTGGTAATGACAAATTGTGTACATTTAGGGTAGTAAAAAAAGAAAGCGATAAAATAAAAGTGGTATTAAATGGATTATTACCATTAGAAAGTGAAAGTACAGATAATCCTAACACAACTATATCTACTTCTGATGGTATATATCTAAAATCATTAAATCCATTTATATTTAATATAGATAAAAATTATTTGACAACTGGAACATTTGGAATTGGTAGCTATACTGAGGGAGATAATTATTTGATAGCTCAATCACCAAAATTATCAGCTAGTATCGGTTTGCCTACAATAGGAGAAATGTTTAGTAGTAATGATATAGATATGTATGCAGTAGGTTATGTTGATACAAATACAATAGAAAATCTAAAAGCATCAGATAGTTATTGGACAATGAATAAAAAAACTAATTTAACTTATACCTATTATATTAACGATGAAAATCGGAGTGGAAGTCAACGTTATACTACTTCAGCAGGAATTCGACCAGTAATTTATTTAAAATCTAGTTTAAAGTTTATCGGAGGAAATGGTACAGCACAGAATCCATATGTATTACAATAGTAAATATTATAGATAAAATTTTTTTACAAAAAAGATGTGTCAAATTCACATTTTTTTTCGTGAATAAAATATGAAATTTTAATTTTTTAGCACTCATATATTGACAATGCTAACATATAATAGTATAATGAAGTAGCAGTTAAGAAAACAGACTGCTAAAAGGTGGTGATTTATGTTAAATGATAGACAAACTAAATTACTAAAAATAATTGTCGAAGATTATGTTAAAACAGCTAGACCAGTAAGCTCTAAAGCTATATGTGATATTTTAAATTGTTCTTCAGCAACAATAAGAAACGAAATGAGTTATTTAGAAGAAACAGGTTTATTAGAAAAAACACATATATCGTCAGGGAGAGTACCTAGTGAAAAAGGATATCGATATTACGTTGATCATATTTTAGAACCTAGAGAATTAAATGGTGAAGATATGTTAAAATTACAAACAATTGTTAATAATTCATCATTGATGTTAGATGATTATATTTCTAAAAGTATGGAAATAGTATCGGAGATGACTAATTTAACAGCAATAGTTTTAGGTAAGTCTTCTAAAGATAATTGTGTTAGTAAAGTAGAAGTTGTTCCTATTAACGAACATAATTTAATTGCTATTGTTATTAC
>CALVSP010000028.1 GCA_944359065.1 uncultured Bacilli bacterium | reverse complement strand
AATTTATTTATCACATTATTAATTATTTCATCATTAAAATCAGTTTCATAAATATTAAATAACATTTCCACAGTAAAATTTTTCTTTTCAATATTACTTAATTCTAAATACTTGGCTGAAAAAAATAAAAAATGCTTATATCTGCTAAAATTAATAATAGTTTTTCCATAATTAGAATCTAAATTAGATAAAACTTCTTTTAAAAGAATGATTATATCTCTAGTATTAAAATTAACATCAAAATTCTTGTTTTCTAATATATAAATACTTAATCTTAATTTATCAATATTGTTTAAATTATCAAAATTGTTTATTAAATTTATGACATTTTTTGTATTATTATCTAATAACATATTTTCGACTCTCCTTTAATTATAAGGGTTATAAGTAACTTTACTTAATTATTACCTGTGTCTATACTGTATTCATACTACTCTTTGCCGCATACCACCAGACAAATTATTCGGATAACTATTGATAAAATCTTTTAATCCATAAGTATTTAATAATTTTAAAACATAATCTTTATTATTTAATTTATTTATTTCTAAACCTAATAAACAATTATCTAAAACAGTTTTCCAATTGAATAAAGCATCTTGCTGTAACATATAACCTAATTTAATATTATTTTTAAGTATTATTTCACCGTTTGATTTGTTATCTAAATTAGCTAATATATTTAAAATGGTACTTTTCCCGCAACCACTAGGTCCTACGATAGCTATAAATTCATTATCATTTAATTCAAAAGAAAAATCTTCAATCGCTTTTGTTTCAGAAGTTTTAGTATGATATATTTTATTTAAATTTTTAATTGTTAGGATACTCATTATATAAACTCCTTTCTCATTATTATATTCAGAAATGATTATTTATGTTATTGTTAAAAGTAAAACAATATGATATAATTTTGATAGGTGATAATGTGAAAAAAATATTGGTAATTTTGTGTTTATTATTGGTTGGATGTAGTAGTATTTCTAACGAAGAATTAGATGCAATAAACAACGATATTATTATTTATTTATCTAATAATCAATATGATAATTTAGTTTTTAATTATGTTGATTATGAAGATAAAAAAATTGTAGTAGGTTTATCAGATAATAGTGTTGAAAAACAAGAAGATTTTAAAGAAAAAATAGTTGATTCAAAATATATTAAATTTGTACAAAGTGAAGTTATAAATGATGATGTAAAAAAAGAATATACAATAAATATTTCTAATTTAAATGATATTGCCAAAGTAGTAATTAATACAATGTCGCAATATGATAGTACAATAGAAATTACTGATAAAAAAGATATAGAAAAGATATATAATATTTTTTATAATAGAACAACAAATAAAGAAAGTGTAAGTAAAAATCCTGAAAATGATGATGAAGTATATCATATTATTTTCTATGATAAAGAAAGTTATACTGGTATGTATATTTATGCTGATAATGATAAATACTATTTAGAACAAACTGATAATGGTATTTATGAAACCTCTTTAAACGATTTTAATACAATAAAAGAGTATATAAAAAACTAATCTTGCTGATTAGTTTTTTATTAAGAAGTTCATTAATAAATCGATGATTACTTCTTTTTCTTTTGGATTAGATTGCGCTATTAAAATAGTAATAGCAACTAAAGTGTTGTTATCGATTACTTGTTTATTATCTTTATAAAGTAAATTATAATAATTTAAAAAATAGATAAACAATGTAGCTCCGATTCTTTTATTGCCATCGATAAACACATGATTTTTAATTACTAAATACAATAAATTAGAACATTTTTCTTCAATGGTAGGATATAAATCTTTACCATCAAATGATTGATAAATATTACCAATAATTCCTTTTAACCCTTTATTTCTTTCTAACGCAAATAAGTCACTATCGTTATTAAATTTTAAATCATTAATTACATCAATACATTCTTCATAAGTTATTATATTGTTGTTATTTGTTCCTTTAGGTTTTTTAATTGTTTTATGATCATAATCATCTAATAAATTTAAAGCATTAGAATAATCATTGATTACTTTAATAATTTGCTTTGCTTCGTCATTATTAATATCTTCATCAATTCTACTTGCAATATCGATTAATTTAACGGTTTTTTCTAAATATTCTAATCTTTTATTATTTACGGCATAACCTTTTATTAAATAGTCTTTTAATATTTGATTGGCCCATTTTCTAAAAATAATACCATTCTTTGATTTTACTCTATATCCAACAGAGATAATCATATCTAAATTGTAATGTTCTACTAAGTGAGTTTGTGTTTTATCATTTATTGCTCCGTGTTTAGTGGTAGTTGCAAAAAATGCAACAACCTCTTTTTCGTTAAGTTCTTCACTTAAAGCGTTTTTAATATGACGAGAAATTACTGATTTGTCTCGATCAAATAATCTTGCCATTTGTTCTTGTGTTAACCAAACTGTTTCATCTTTTAAATTCACCTCCAATCTAACATTTTGATTTTCGAACAAAATAATTTCGTTATTCATTATATTACCTTCCTTTCACTAATATATTAACACGCAATTAACTATAAAAACAATACAAAAGTTAATTTTTTGTTAATTTCACATAATTTGATTTTTTTTTTTTTTGATATAATGTAGCTAATAATAGTTTTGATAATATGTGACTAGGTAGGTGGTGATATAATGAAAAAGGTCGTAATAGGTATTGGTGTAATAATAATCATTATATTAGTAGTTTTATTTATAAATAGGGATAAATCCTTTAAAGAAGAGGCTACAGTAACTGATGTTATTTCTTTTTCTAGTGCTAATGTTGAAGTAAAAGGATTTAATACTACTATTAATTCAACTGTTTTTAAAGTTGGCGATAAAATAGAAGTTGAAGGAATTGATAAAACAATTAATAAAATTAAATATTTAGGTACAACAAAAGAAGAAAAAAGTTCAATCATAAGTAATTGTGATGATGATGTAAAATTATTAGATTATAAAAGTAGAGTTGAAATAAAATCGATAATTGATAATGGAGAAGGACTAAGTTTGATTAATATAAATATTTTACCTATTAAATTAAAAAATCAAGAATATGATTTAAATATATCTCCTTTAGAATACTTTGAAATTAAATATAAAAATATGGATTATGAATATATTACTATAAGTGATTCTAGTGTTTTATTTACAAGTCAAGATAATTTTATTGTAAAAGAAGTAACTGCTAATTATGATGACAAAAAAGAAAACATAGAATATAAATTTGAAGATAATACTATAACATTTAATTCTGTTGGACCAGTTATTTATTCAGTAATAATTGAATATGAAAATGGCGATATTATAAATTATTTATTTGCTTAACAAAAAAAGTTATTCGAATTTGAATAACTTTTATTTTGAATATGTATTATTAACTAATTTATCAAATGGTGCTCTTTGATCTAATTGACCAGCATTTTCAGCAATTTCTTGGATATGATTAAAGTTTTCTTCGGTTATATAGGTAGTAGTAAACCAAGAATCAATGCCTTTATATCGGTCAATTATTGTCTCTAAATCATTTAAAGATATATCAGGAAAGTAATCTAAAATAACATCAGCAATTTCTTTAGAAGTATGATTGTGAACATAATCTAATCCTTTTTGAATAGCTTTAGTAAAGCCTTCTATTACATCAGGATTACTTTCAATATAACTTTTTTTAGCATTATAAGCAGTATATGGTACAACGCCACCTAATTCACCTAATGAGGCAACAACATAGCCATATCCTTGTTGTTCTAGTTGTAAAGCATTTGGTTCAAATAAAGAAACAAAATCACCTGTACCACCGATAAATGCTCCAGACATTGCTGCAAATTCGATACTAGTGTCGATATTTAAGTCTGTTTTAGGATCAATTTCTGCTTCTGTTAAAGTGTATTCTAAAGTCATCTCTGGCATACCGCCAATTCTTCCCCCAATAATAGTTTTACCTTTTAAATCTTCTAAAGTAAAATTATCGATTTTTTCTCTTGATACGATAAAACTACCATCTCTTTTAGTTAATCCTGCAAAATTAACTAAATAATCTTCTTGTCCTTGATTGTAAATATAGATAGTTGCTTCACTACCACAAAATCCGATTTGAACATCGCCTGATAATACGGATGCTGCAACCTTATCAGCACCTGGGACTAATAATAATTCGACATCTAAACCTTCTTCTTCAAAATAACCTAAAGCGTGAGCAACATATTGCGGAGCATAAAAAATACTATGAGTTACCTCCGCCACTTTAACTTTTTTCAAATCACTTTTTTCTTTAAAAAATAACAAACTAGTAAGACCACCAATAATTAAAATAATAATTATGGGAATAATTACTTTTTTCATCAAATTCTCCTTTCTTTTTATTTTATTCGAAAAAAAAAGAAGTGTTAATTCATTTTAAAGACAACACCTTTTCTTTTAATTTTTCACTTATTTGAAAATCAATAGTTCTAAATTCTTTAGAAGCGTTCAAAACTTTTAATCTTACATTATTTCCAATTTTTAATGTTTTATTAGTTCTTTTACCAGTTAATATAAATAATTCAGGATCAAAAACATAAAAATCACCTTTGATATCGGAAAAGTTAACATGACCTATTATATTATTAGTTTCCACAGTAATACCGCTAGAAGTAATATTAATTATTTTACCATTAAAATAATCACCAATATGTCCTTCCATATATTCAGCCATTTTCATCTTGTTTGCTTCATCTTCTGCTTCGATTGATTTTCTCTCTTTATAAGATGCTTGAATACTAATTTCAGATAAAATTTGTTCTATTTGCTCAATTTCTTCATTAATAATAAAATTATTTTCTTCGTATTTATCAATTAATATATGGATCATTAAATCACATAATCTTCTAATAGGTGAAGTAAAGTGAGTATAAAATTCGTATGCTAGAGCAAAATGACCTAAATTTTCATTAGAATATCTTGCTTTTTTCATCCCTCTTAAAATGAAATTAGATATTATTTTAAAGTCTTTATCATTAGATAATTTTTTTAGAATTCCTTGTAAACATTTAGGATTTTCAACGTTTTTAATAACTGGAATTTTATAACCTAATTTTCTTAAAAAATCTAAAATGTTTATAATTGTATCTTTATCAGGAATTTCATGAATTCGGTATATGAAAGGTAACCAAGAATAATTAGTAGCTATAGTTTTATTTGCTAGCAACATAAAATTTTCAATTATTTTCTCTGCAGTTCTTTGTTGTGGATTATTAAATTCTAAAGGTTTATTTTTTTCATCTAGTTCGATATATAAATCAGAACTCATAAATTCAATAAAACCTCTATTATTATTTTCTTTATTCAAAATAGTATTTAATTCATTAGCAAGTTTTAAATTTTCGACAAATGGTTCGTAAGATGTTACATTTTGATTTTCTTCTAATATTTTATTTACTTCGGAATATTTCATTTTTTTCTTAGAATTGATAACACTTTTAACAATTTTATAATCAACAACATTACCATCTTTATCTATTTCCATAAAACATGATTTAGTTAATCTATCGACATTGGGGTTTAATGAACAAATGCCATTAGATAAGTATTTATGAATCATTGGTATTACAGTATTTAACATATAAACACTTGTTCCTCTATTAAATGCTTCTTTAAATAAAATGCTTCCATATTTAATATAATGTGATACATCAGCAATGTGAACTCCTAATAAATAATTGCCATTTTCTAATTTTTCAACAGATATAGCATCATCCATATCTTTGGTATTATCACAATCGATTGTATAAATTAATTTATCTCTTAAATCTAATCTATCTTTAATTTCTTCTTCTTTTACTTGATTAGGTATCTTTTCAATTTCCTCTAAGTAATCTTTACTAAATTCTAAAGCAAAGCATTTACTTACAGCAATTTGTTTTAAATCGATATCAGGATCATCTTTATGTCCAATTATTTCAACAATATTACCACTTAATCCATCATTTTTAAGTTTAACTAATACCCTAGTTCCTTCTACTAATTTTTTACATTCATTACTAGGTATTTCAACATAATGATTATCGCCATATATTTTTAATTTGTTATTTGTATATTCACATACAATTAATTCATCAAATCTTTTTAATATTTTTTTAACTTTGGCTTGTTTTGTTTCTTTATCAATTAAAAATAAACATAAATCGTTATTTAACGCATTATTGATATCATTTAAATGTATTTCATATTTTATATTATCTAAATAAAAAACACCATATCTTTCATAAATCTTTATGTTACCAACCGCATAATTATTTTTGTCTAACACTTGAAAAGTATCACTTAAAAAAGTAATTATACCTTGTTCTTCTAAAGTTTTTAAATCAGATAATAGTGTTTCATCATCAATATTTAATTGTTTTTTTAAATCATTAAATGAATATTTTTTGTTTAAATAAAATAGTTTTTTTAATTGTTCAATAGTATACATATTTACTCCCCTTAATTAAACTTAATATAACATAAATTTTTTAATTATTCAATATTTTTTGATAAATTATAAGTTATCGACCAAAAATTAAATACTTTTATAAAAAGATGGTCTATAACTTGACTTTTTTTTATATAAAAATTTATAATTATTAGGGGTATAAATTAAATAATAAAGGAGAGTTTTATGAATTTAGATGCATTAAATGATAAACAAAAAGAAGCTGTTAATATAACTGAAGGACCTTTATTAGTATTAGCTGGTGCAGGTTCTGGTAAAACTAAAGTATTAACTACTAAAGTTGCTAAGTTAATAATAGATAATAAAGTAGATCCATCTAATATACTTGCTATAACATTTACTAATAAAGCAGCAAAAGAAATGAAAGAACGAATATTAAATATGGTTGGTCCTATTGGCTATCAAATTCAAATATCAACTTTTCATTCTTTTGGTTTAAGTATATTAAAAAAACACTATGATAAATTAAAACTAAGTAAAAACTTTACTATTTTAGATAGCGATGATAGCAATGTTTTAATTAAAAATATTTTAAAAGATATGAATTGTGACGAAAACTATAAAGCAATTAAAAATATTATAAGTAACAATAAAAATGCTTTAATTGATAGTTATGAATTTGAAAGATTTGTAACTAATGATTATGATGAATTAGTTTTAGATATTTATCGTAAATACGAAAATAGATTAATTAAAAATAATAGCGTTGATTTTGATGATTTATTGATGTTACCAATAGTTTTATTTAGAAAACATCCGGAAATATTAAAAGAATATCAAGAACAATATAAATATATTTTAATTGATGAATATCAAGATACTAATGAAGCTCAATATTTGTTGACTAAAATGATAAGTGCGAAATATAAAAATATTTGTGTAGTCGGTGATGATAGTCAATCTATTTATTCTTGGCGAGGATCTAATTATAAAAATATTTTAAATTTTGAAAAAGATTATCCTAATTGTAAAACTGTTTATTTAGAACAAAATTATCGCTCTACTAAAACTATTATCAATGCTTCCAATGATTTAATTAAAAATAATGTCAATAGAAAAGATAAAAACCTATGGACTGATAATGAAGAAGGAGTAAAAATAGAATATAAAAGAGCTACTGATGAAAAAGATGAAGCTTATTATGTTGTTAGCGAAATAAATAAATTATTAGATAATGGCTCTAAATTAAGTGATATTGCTGTTTTATATCGAACTAATGCTCAATCTCGTAACTTAGAAGATGAATTATTATTAAACAATATTCCTTATAAAGTAGTTGGTAGTGTATATTTTTATAACCGTAAAGAAATTAAAGATTTAATGGCTTATTTAAAGTTAATTTATAATAAAGATGATGATGTTAGTTTAACTAGAATAATAAATGTTCCAAGAAGAAAAATTGGTAAGGTTACTATCGATAAAATAATTAGTAGAGCTAATGATTTAAATTGTTCAATGTATGATGCTATCGATTCAGGTAAAGAATTAGAATTTAAGAATATAATTGCTTATTTAAGAGAAAATAAAGATAACTATACTTTAACTAAATTTATCGATTTAATTTTAGAAAAAACAGGTATTATTAAAGAATTAGAAGAAGAAAATAGTATTGAAGCACAAACAAGAATCGAAAATTTAAATGAATTTAAATCTATTGCTTATCAATTTGAAGAAAATTATGGTATAATTAGTTTAGATGATTTCTTAAATGAAATAAGCTTAGTTGCTGATATAACAGAGTATAAAGATAATGATAGTGTCACACTAATGACAATTCATTCAGCTAAAGGACTAGAATTTGATAATGTCTTTATCGTTGGACTAGAAGAAAGTATCTTTCCTCATTTTAATTCTTTTGAAAGTAATGACCAAATGGAAGAAGAAAGAAGATTATGCTATGTGGCTATAACTCGAGCTAAAAAAAGATTATGGCTAGTAAATGCTTTATCTAGAACAATATATGGTAATAGAGTAACTAATAAAGAAAGTAGATTCATTGAAGAAATTGATTCTAAATATTTTAATACCAATACAAGTAAAACTAAATTAAATAATGTCGATGATAGTGTCGAATATAGTGTTGGGGAACATATTTACTTTGATACTTATGGTGAAGGTGTTATAGTAGGTATTAAAGATAAGGTGTTAACAGTTGCTTTTAAACATCCATATGGTATTAAAATGTTAATAAAAGGACATAAAAAAATAAAGAAGGTGTAATTTATGTGGTCAAAATTATGGGAAAATATTAATACTTGGTTTAATGATATAACTAGAGATTTTAAAGATTTTATAATAGCAAATACACGTAATCCTATTTTGTGGATTGCTATAATTATTATTGGATTATTAATATTTGAATGGGTTTATAAAGCATTACATAAAGACTAGGAGGATTTATATGGATTTAAAAGTTTTGTTTGAAGATATTAATAAATATTTATCTAAAGAAGTAACATTAGAGGGTTGGATTAGAAATCATCGTAAACAAAAAGAATTTGGATTTATTGATTTTTATGATGGTACTTGTTTTAAAAGTATTCAAGTAGTATATGATAACAAGTTATCTAACTTTGATTTTATTTCTAAATTAAGAGTAGGTTGTGCGATTAAAGTAGTAGGCACTTTATCTAAATCAATTGGATCAGGACAAGATTATGAAGTGGTAGCTTCTGATGTTGTTTTATTAGGTGATTGTCCAGAAGATTATCCAATTCAACCAAAAAGACATACACGTGAATTTTTAAGAGAAGTTGCTTATTTAAGACCTCGAACTAACTTATTTCAAGCAGTATTTAGAGTAAGAAGTGTTGCCGCATACGCTATTCATAATTATTTTCAACAAAATGGGTACGTATATTTTCACGCTCCTATTATAACAGCTAGTGATTGTGAAGGAGCAGGCGAAATGTTTCAAGTTACAACACTAGATTTAAATAGAGTAAATGGTAAACCGGATTATACTAAAGATTTCTTTGGTAAACCTGCAAACTTAACAGTATCAGGTCAATTACAAGCTGAAACATTTGCTTTAGCTTATAAAAAAACATATACCTTTGGTCCTACTTTTAGAGCGGAAAACTCTAATACTAAAACACATGCTTCTGAATTTTGGATGATTGAACCAGAAATTGCATTTTGTGATTTGAAAGGTGATATGGATATTATGGAAGAAATGCTTAAATATGTCGTTAAATATGTTTTAGATAATTGTGAATTTGAAATGAAATTTTTAGATCAATTTGTTGAAAAAGGATTATTAGATAAATTAAATAAATTAATTACATCTAAATTTACTAGAGTTACCCACGAAGAAGTAATTAAAATATTAAAAGAAGCTAAAGTAGATTTTGAGTTTAAGCCAGAATATGGCGAAGATATAGCAAAAGAACACGAAAAATATATTACAGAATACTTTAATGGTCCAGTATTTATAACAGATTGGCCAAAAGATATTAAAGCATTTTATATGAAACAAAATCCAGATGGCAAAACAGTTGCTGCTGTTGACTTGGAAGTTCCAGGCGCAGGCGAATTAATGGGGGGTTCTCAAAGAGAAGAAGATTATGATAAATTAGTTAATAGAATGAAAGAACTAAATATGCCAATGGATGGTATGGAATGGTATTTAAATTTACGTAAATTTGGTGGTTGTGTTCATTCAGGATTTGGAATGGGCTTTGAAAGATTATTAATTTATTTAACTGGTGTTGAAAATATTCGTGATGTAATACCATATCCTAGAACACCAGGTAATTGTGAATATTAAGGAGGAATATTTATGAAAAAAGGGTTTACGCTAGTGGAATTAATAGGAGTTATTATTATATTAGCTTTAATAGCTTTATTAGCATTTCCTCCTATATTAAATTCAATTAGAAAAACTAAAGCTGAAATAAGTGATGCTAGTAAAGAAATATTATATAATGCTGCTAGTCTATATGTATCTGAAAATTTAAATGATTTTCCTAAAACTAATGGTAATACATTTTGTGTTACTTTAAATACTTTATCATCTAAAGAATATTTACCAACTAAAGTATATGATTCAGTTACTGGTGAAGAAATATCTTCAGATAGTTTAATAGAAGTTAAAGTTGAAAATAATAATTATACTTATAATATGAATAATGAATGTGTGGAATATGTTTATAGGCCACCATTTGATGTAGATAATAGTGGAGCAAATAGTCCTGAATTATTAAATAATATGGTACCAATTTATTACAATGGAGAAAATTGGATAGTTTCAGATGGAACTCAACAGCAATGGTATAGTTATGATGAAAAAGGTTGGGCAAATGCAGTAGTATTAAATACAACTAAAAATATTGGAGAAATAGTAGATGAATCAGATATAGATTTATGGTATGTATGGATACCAAGATATAAATATCAGTTGTTTAATGCTGATAATGGAAGTGTAAATCCACAAGAAATACAAATACAATTTGAAAGCGGAACAGCAAGTACAGGAACAGTAAGTTGTACTGATAATATAAGTGGAACAGATGGAACAACATCAAGTGAGACTTGTACAAATGCAAGTAATGGAAATTGGTATACACATCCAGCATTCACATTAGGGACAGATGAATTAACCGGATTTTGGGTAGGAAAATTTGAAGTAAGTGGAAGTACAAGTAAAATAAAAATAAAACCTAATGTAAGAAGTTTAAGAAATCAAACAGTATCATCATTTTTCACAGCAATACAAAATATAAGTGATACATATAGTTTAAATGGCGATAGCCATATGATGAAAAATATGGAATGGGGAGCAGTGGCATATCTATCTCATAGTAAATATGGAATGATCGAAGAAGTATATATAAATAATAGCAGTAGTTATTATACTGGAAGAAGTGGAGGAAATGTTGGAGGAAGTACTAATACCGTAGCAACGCAATATCCAAGTGATTCAACTTCTTCAAATTCATATTATTCTTATGGCTATTACACTTATGATGGCAAAATTGTAAATTATGATGGAAGCATTGGAGATTATGCAACCGATAGAACATTAGGAACCAAAGCAAGTACGACTGGAAATATTTATGGTGTTTATGATATGAGTGGAGGAGCATATGAATATGTAATGGGAAATATGGTAAATAGTAGTGGAGCATTTTATTCAAGTCTTGCAGAATTTAGTACTCCTCCAGATTCAATATACTATGATAGTTACACCTATGGAACATCTTATACAAATCATGAACGAGGAAAATTAGGAGATGCAACAAAAGAAACATTAAAGACTTTTGGAAGCAATACAGGTGGTTGGTATAGTGATTACGCGTACTTTCCGTACTCTAGTTATTCTTGGTTCTATCGGGGCGGCAGCTGCAGCAATGGTTCGATTGCCGGTTTGTTCAGCTTCCATAGGAACAATGGTAATGCGGCTTCCGGCTTTTCCGCCCGTGCAGTTGCGTGCGTTCGCGGTTAGCAAACTAAAGTTTGCTACTTTCCTTTCTTTGAATAACAGAAGTAATAAAATAAGATAAAATGGTAAAGAATAGAGAAGAAAGATAACGGAGTAATGCCTGACCTTTCTTCTTTTTTCAAAGGTCGGGCTGGGAAATAGTATAGGATACGGAATAGGTATATAAAGTGATATAGGTAATGAATACTAAGATTCACGAACGAAGTGAGTGTTTAGCCTCACTCGTCCGTAGGTTGAGAGAGGTGGGGTATACTATATAAGAAAAATGTAAGATAAATTATAAAAGGTATTTATTAAGTCTTAATAGTTTTAAGGACATATTAAATATAATAATAGTTTTATAAAATATATAATATAATTGATTTTTGAGATAGTTTAAAAAATAATAATATTAAGTATAATATTTAATTTATTGTAAAAACTAATTTTGAGGTGGAATATATGAAAAAATTAGTTTTTTTATTTTTAAGTTTATTTTTAATTGGGTGTAGTGATTTATCTAATACTCCTACTAAAAAAGCAGAAGAATTTATGAAAAAATATCAAACTTTAGATAGTAGTGTTATAAGTGATTTAAATAATGTAGTTAATGAAAGTTATTTAAATGAAACTCAAAGAAGTATGTATATTGATATAATGAAAAAGCATTATCAAAATTTAAGTTATGAGATAAAAGATGAAACTATCGATGGTGATGAAGCAGTTGTTACTGTAGAAATAGCTGTTACTGATTTTAAAAAGGTATTAGATGAAGCAAATAATTATATGAATAATAACAAAGAAGAATTTTATGATGAAAACGGTGAATATAGTGTAGTTAAGTTTAACGATTATAAATTAAATAAATTGAAAGAAGCTAAGGATAAAGTAAGATATACTATTGAAATAAAATTAACTAAAATTAATGAAGATTGGACAGTTGACAAATTAGATAGTAAAACATATGACAAAATAAATGGAGTGTATAATTATTAAGCCAATAGGGCTTTTTTAAATAATTAAAAAAACCTAGTACCATTAATGATAACTAGGTTGAATGACTTAGAGCTTCTAAAGTTTTCTAAGCACAATTCATTTATATTATATTTATTTTGAATTAAATTATACATTATCATATCCCATAACAGTTAATACATCTGTTATTTTTATTGATGTTAGATTTTTTTCTAATTTATTTATTTCATTATCCAATTCAGAAATAAAATTATTATAAGTTTCTTTTTCGAGCAATAATGTTAATAATTTTATAACCATATAAAGATTAGTTGTGTTATCCTTATTTTTATAATTTGAATTTATTTTTTTAAATGATAGTGTTTGTTTATCTCTATAACAGAATAGTAAATCTGAATGTGCACTTTTATTACGAATAGTTGTTAAACATTTTAATAGACCTTTTAATTCATTATCTGATATTTTAAAATATTTTGATATTGCTTGTTTGTCATTTTGTTTTAAGATTCCATAATAACTACTTATTACTCCAAATGTTAATATTTTAACTAAAACAAATGGTGGAATAAATCCATATTTATCTTTATAATGTGTTATAGCATTATGCATTCCATAACTTTCATTGATTGACTTATTAATTTTTTCTATTATTTTTTCTCTAGTTTCTAATTTAACTTTATTATCCAATTTATTTACATTTAAATATCCATTTATACCGTAAACTTTACTGATTTGATTGCCTAATAGATTTCTTATTATTAATTCTATTTCTAAAATATACTTTAGAAATATATGTTTAATATTTTTATCAAATATAAATAGTGAATAAATTTCTTCAAAACTAACATTTTCTTTATAACTACCATCTGAATTTTTAAATATTTGTTTATAGCTATTTATGATTGAATAATATCCGTATTTGTTAATAATATTTAAAGCTTCATTTTCATTTTTAAATATAATATTTTTTTGTTTTAGAAAATTTATTAATTCTTCATTAGTTTTATATTCTTTCATATAGTTATTCTCCTAATAAAAATGACCAGAGGCTTCTAAAGTTTCTCTGGCACCATTCGATTTAATTATATATAATTTTTTTTAATTTGTCAATATGTTATCAACAGATAAATTAAAAGAATCTAAGATACAAATGAAATAAAATTAACTAAAATTAATGAAGATTGGACAGTTGACAAATTAGATAGTAAAACATATGACAAAATAAATGGCGTGTATAATTATTAATCTAGAGAAAAATCTAGATTTTTTAAAATTTTTATTGAATATTAATTTATAATTTAGTATAATTAATAATTGAAAGGTAATGATTAATATGAGAGTAAGTATACCTAAAAATAGATTAACAAGTGAACATTTAATTGTTTATAATAAACCTAAAAAAGTATATATTCCTTTGATAAGTGGTAATGATACTAATATAACTATTTTAGTTAAAAAAGGAGAATATGTTTATAAAGGCAGTATTGTTGGTAAAAGAAAAGGTGATTTCAGAATACCAATTCATTCTAGTGTTAGTGGAACGGTATTAGATTTTGAAGAAAGAACTTGTTCTAATGGTACTAAAGTAAAATGTGTAGTTATTGAAAATGATTTTAAAGAAAAAATCGAACAAAAGTTAACTGTAAAAAGAAGTATCAATAAATATACAAAAGAAGAATTTATTGAAAGATTAATGGAATGTGGTATTATTGGTTTAGGTGGGGCAGGATTTCCTACATATGTTAAATATGAACCAAAAAACATTAAAACATTAATAGTTAATGCTGTAGAATGTGAACCATATATAACGGCTGATGATGCTTTAGCTAAGCAAAAATGTGAAGAAATATTAGAAGCAATCGATGCTATATTAGAGATAAATAAAATAGATCAAGCTATTATTGCAATTAAAAAAGAAAATACAGAATTAAAACAAGTATTTGATAATTTTATTGGAACATATTTAAAAATAAAGTTAAAGTTAGTTCCTAATGTTTATCCAATGGGATGGGAAAGAACTTTAATAAAAGAAACTTTGAATAAAGATTACGATAAATTTCCAATTGAAGAGGGTATTGTCGTTAATAATATTTCGACTATCTATGCTATATATGAAGCTTTAAAATATAATAAACCTTTAATTGAAAGAATAGTTACTTTTTCAGGTGAAAATATTGAAGATAAACGAAATGTTTTAGTTAAAATAGGTACTGATGCCAAAGAGGTATTAGAACAATTAAAAATAAAAGAGGATAGTATTATTGTAGCTGGTGGACCAATGATGGGCAATAAAGTAGATGATTTAGTTATATCAGCTAATTTAAACTGTGTTTTAGCTTTAAATAATAATGTTGAAATTCCAAGTATTTGTTTAAAATGTGGTAAATGTGTTGAAGTTTGCCCTGCTAAATTAAGTCCGGTTTTAATAATGAAAACAAGATATAAAAAAGAAAAAGATATTAAAAAAATAAAAAAACTACACCCTGAAAAATGTATTGAATGTGGGTTGTGTTCTTATATTTGTCCTGCTAGTTTATTAGTAAGAGAAAGAGTAAGAGATGCTAAAGATTTAGTAAGGGGGAATAAATAATGGGACCATTTTTAAGAAGTAAATATAAAACTAATCGCATAATGTTTAACTTAATAATTGCTTTAATTCCTTTATTTATATTTAGTTTTTCTAAAAATTGTTTTAATCCATACAGATTAGGATTAATAAGTTTTGTTGATATGTTTGATCCAGTTATAAATATCATTATTGCATCACTAACTTCTTTTGTTATTGAAGCTATATATGCTTTAATTTTAAAGAAAAAAAATTATATTAAAAATTCATATGCATTTTTCCCTGGATTATTTTTAGCTTTGATTTTGCCAATGCATACACCTATTTATATTATAGTAATAGGTAGTGCGGTAGCAAGTATTAGTAAAATAATATTTGGAGGATTTGGTAAGAATTTATTTAATCCTGCTTTGGTTGGTTATTTAGTTATTATGTTATTTTTTACTAGCATTTTAACAACTAATAATTATTTTAATGCTTATGAATTAGATACAATTAGTAAAGCTACGCCATTAACTAATGCTTCAATGGTAACAGGAATTGGTACTTATGATCAATTGGTTAAACCATATGGCGATTTATCTGACTTCTTTTTTGGAACAATTCCAGGAAGCTTTATTGAAACAAGTGCTGTATTATGTTTAGTGGCTTACGTATTTTTAAGTTTAACTAAGACTATTAAATGGCGAATACCGCTAATTTATGTGGCTACTGTTTTTATTCTAACATTAGGAATTGGTAGATTGTTAGGAGAAGGAATATATTATCCATTATTTCATATTTTAAGTGGTGGATTAATGTTTGGTAGTATATTTATGGCAACTGATCCTGTTACTAGTGCAGTAACACCTATTGGTCAAGTATTACAAGGAATTTTATTAGGAATTATTACAGTTATATTTAGATTTACGGGAGTTGAAGGTGTTGCATTTAGTATATTGATTGTTAATCCATTTGTTATTTTATTAGATAAAATAGGAGTGCAATCAAGATTTAAATTTATTAAGTCAGTTATTTGGTTTTTATTAATCTCAATAGTAATAATGGCAACGATTTTTGTCCTTGCGTCTTCAAGAAGAGTTGAGGGTAATTTAGATCCTAATTTTGAAGTTATAAGTAGGGAAAAAGTAAATAATCAAATTATTTATAATGTATCACAAAAAGGATATGGTGGAAAGATAAAAGCAGAAATAACTTTTGAAAATAATCAAATCATAAATATTGAAATAACATCACATCATGAAAATATGACACAATATGATTTAATAATGGAAAAAGGTTATTTAAATGATTTAATAAATAATCAAAATGATATTGAATCATTAGATACTATAAGTAGCGCAACTGTTACATCTAATGCTTTAAAGAAAATGATTAATAACGTATTAGAATATGAAAAATCAAATTAATTTTGATTTTTTTAAAATTTAAGCAGGAATTTGACCTCCTTTTGGCTAATATAACTAATAGGAGGTGATAAAAATAACAAAATTTTATACTGCTAAACATGAACCAGTGTTTATGTATGCAGCAGTAAAAAAAGAATTCCTAATAGCTATTTTAGAACCCATTTTAGATAAAAAAATAGTAGAATTAGAAATTCTAAATCCTAATTTAATTCAAGATCATTATAAAATACGTGGTCAGAGATTAGATTTATTAGTTAAGACAAAAGATGAAATAATCAATGTCGAATTAAACACTAATTATAGTGAAGAAGTAATGATAAGGAATTTACATTATATCTTTAAATTAGCTAGTGAAAATACAGAAAGAGGAAATAAATACAAAGTAGGTTATTCGATAATTCAAGTAAATTTAAATTTTTATAATAGTAAATATGAAAAAAATATCTACACATTATATGATAAGATAAATAAAATAGAATTAACAGATTACATTAAAATATATAATGTAGGTATAGACAAATACATAAAAAACTATTATAATAATGGTAAGAAGTTTACCAAAGGTGAAGAAGCATTAATAATGCTAGATATGGGAAAACAAGAATTAGAAGAGTTATCGGAAAAGAGTGAGATAGTGAATAATTTTAAAGAAGAAGTAATAAAAGCAAATAATGATGAGTTTGTAGTAGAATGGATAAGTCGTGAAGAAGAACAAAGACAATATGAAGAAGTAATGTATGAAAAAGGACTTAACCAGGGAATTATAGAAGGTAAGCAACAAGGCTTATCAGAAGGAATTATTCAAGGAGTCACTCAAGGAATCGAACAAACTAAAATTGACGTGGCTAAAAAAAT
>CALVSP010000027.1 GCA_944359065.1 uncultured Bacilli bacterium | reverse complement strand
AAATTTTATCATACGCACATATGTTTGTCAATATACTTATTTAAAATTTTTCAAAGCACTTTCCTAGTATATAAAAATAGTACCAACTGTATAAGTCGGTACTTAATCCAAAATAAATACAAGGGATAGTACCTAAAAAAAGAGCATTAGGTATTCCTTTTTATTATATGAGAATTTCTCATCTATATACATTATAGCATATTTATTTATAATTTACAAGTAATTTATTATTTTGCTTGGTTGTTTTGTGATAATAAATATTAGTCAAGTCATAAGCGATTATATTGTGAAGAACTTGCTGTAAAGTATTATTTGTGATATAATACTCCAATCAAAAAAGGGTGATATTTATGGGAAAAACAGTAGTTGTAAAAGGACAAGTTGTTGGTGAATATAAATATGATAATAAAAATATAGAAAACTTAATTTTAGAGGAAGGTATGCTTTATATTGGTAGATGTGCATTTAGACATAATAATATAAAAAAATGTTATCAAACAAAATTAGAAAAATCTAAACCACAATTTAATATAGAAAATAATTCAAGTTTAACAATCGAAGATACTTCCCCTAAAGCATTAAGAAATAATTTGATATTATCCTTAGGAATTATTATTCAAATTTTAAATAATAAAAGGAAAATAAAAGTTTAAGTGAGAAAATTAATCAATACTAACAATATTTATTAGGTAATGAAATAAATATAGAAAATGATGAAATCTTTTTAAAAATAAATGAAATAGTAAACACATCAAAATCAATAAGTGAAACTAAATATATAGATAAATTAAGTGAATTATTTGAAAAAATTAAAAAATGTATATTAGACAATTTGAATGTTGAATATGTAATTAATTTAACATTAAAAAATTATGATATTGAAACTTATTTTAAAGAAGAATTAAATAAGCTTTATAATGAAGTAATAGGTTTAAATGATAAATTAAAACCATATTTAAATTTATTAAAAGCATTAGAAGAACATGAAAATGGGATATCTTTATCAAAAGAATTAAGAGAATTAGAAGATATTTTTTCAGAATTAATAGGTAAATCAAAAGATGAATTAAATAGTGAATATCAAAAATTAAAAGAAAGATATATAAACATATTAAAGGAAAATATTTTGAAATTAAAAGAAAATGAGTTTGATGGTCTATCATCAGATGAAATTGAATTAAATTTTCGTAAAGAATTACATTCAATTTTAGAAAGATTAAATAAAATAGTTCCATTTAATTTAAAAAATAAAAAAATATATAATCAGCTTTTTAATGGTGCTAAAGTTATAAATGGTAAAGAAATAGCTGAAAAGGGCTTTATAATTGAATTAATAAAAGAAATAAATCAATTGTTAGAAAACAATATTTTAGATTCTACAATTAAAGAAATCGTAAGTAATAAAATAATTTTTATATTGTGTTATTGGAACGGTATTTTAAGTAATAGAAATACAAGTGAAAAAGTTAAAAAATTTAGCAGTAAAGTAGGCTTAACAAGTGAAAATTTAATTCTTGAAGTCATGATATTAAAACAGTTATATGAATTGAAATTTAGTGTAGAACAATATATAGCAAATTTGCAAGAATATGACATGGCTATTAGCTGTGCTGGAACTATTTCAGTAGATGAATCAGATAGTATAAAAGGAGAATTAAAAGAAAGTAGACATTCAAATATTAGTAAGAAATATTTGAAAGAATATAATAAATGTTTAGATTTAATTAGTAGCGAAAATGATTCAATCGAATATAAAAAAATAATGAAACATTTAAAAAGTTTGTATTAATATTGTAAAACTATAATAAATATTATATAATTATTCTAGGTGAATGATATGAAAATAATGACCAAGTTAACACTAAAAGAATTAGGAAAAGATAAGAAAACATTTATATTATGTTTTGTAAGTATTTTATTATCTTGTATCTTACTTTTTACTGTTGGCTTAGCTTTTTCGACTGTAAGACAAAATCAAATTAATAGTATAACTGACAATTTAGGCGATTTTCACGCAATTATAGATCACGGTAAAGTAAGTGAAAAGAATAACGTAGAAAATGATATCGTTAAAAAATATTATTACATTTATCAAATAGAAGATAATTTATATGGTATTAGTGATAATTTTGATATGAAAATTGAAGGAAGATTACCAAATAATAATACCGAAGTAATTGTTGATTCAATATATGCTGATAGTATGAAGTTAAAAATTGATTCAACTTTAAATTTAAATGGTAAAGATTATAAAGTAGTAGGTATATATCCTAAGGGATATTTAAATTTTACTTTAGATAATATTATTTTAACTAAAGATATTGAAGTTGATAATTATGCGATGTTTTTTGTTTATTTGAATTCTTATAATGATATGAATTTAGATTTAGATTTATTAGTTAGTAAATTTGAAATTGCTTCATTACATAAAAATGAAGCATTGATAAATTATCTTGATAAATCAGATGATTCACCAGAAAATCAAGTATATATGTTGTTAACGATGTTTATTTGTTTAATATTAGCATTTATAATTTTCTTTATAATTTATAATGCCTTTTCAATATCAGTTAATGAAAAGAAAAAGAAATATGCGATGTATAAAAGTATTGGGGCAACTCCTAAACAAATACTATATTCAGTTTTTTTAGAATCATCAATAGTTTTAATTATAGCTATACCATTAGGATTTTTATTGAGTTTAGGTTTTGTTTCATTAATTTTATTTATTATAAATAGTTTATTAGAAGGTATTATAACAAATATTTTAACATTAGAAATATATCCGTTATTTATATTTATTTCTTTAATATTTATTTTATTAAGTACTTTATTTGCGACTTTTTCGGTAGCAAGAATAGCAAGTAAAATAAATATAATTGATGAAGTTAAACAAACTAAAAAGTTTAAATATCGTAAATCAAATAAATTAGTTAAAAAATTATTAGGAGTTGAGTGTTTAATATCAGCTAATAATGTTACAAGAGATAGAGCAAAATATCGTATCACAACTATATCAGTTGTAATAGGAATAATTTTATTTTTAGTGGCCACTACTTTATTATCAATATTATTATATGATGTCGATAAAAATAAGTATGATGAATTTATTACAGTTAATTTTAGACCTAATGATTTAAAGAATTATACTAAAGAAGAAATAATAGATAGTATTAAAAATTTAGATTCCGTTTCTGATATTGTATATTATACTGATAGTTTTTATAAGTTTGAAACAAAAAATAATTTTAATAATATAATCAGTAATTATCTTATTTACTTTTATGTTGATGAAGATAATTACAATAAAATAATTAATCATTATAAAAATGATCGTTTATTAGTAAATACATTATTTCATGGGCAACCAGTATTTGATGATGAAGTTGTTACTTTAGATTTAATAGATTATCAAACTGATGAAATAAAAGAGTCTCTTACTTTAAATACAATTAATGATATTAGTTTCTTAACTACAGAATATAGTGATATTTTTAGAAGTTTTAGTATGCCAACAATAATCGGTAAATATGATGAAAATATAGATAACACGATTAATATTTATATAAGAACAAATGATTATTTAAAATTAGATCAAGAAATTACACCAATTATTGAAAGTGATAATATTTATTATACTAATACTTATGTTATAAATCATAATAGTATTGTTTTAATTAATTGTACTAAATTAGTTATTTATCTTGCTTTAGGTTTTATTACATTTATAACGATTGTTAGTATTATTGGTACGATAAGTGCAAGTCTAAATTTAAGAAGAAAAGAATTTGCTATTTTAAAAAGTATCGGGTTATCTAATAAACAATTTAATAAAATGATTTTTTATGAAAGTTTAATGTTAAGTTTAAAATCTTTATTATTTGGTATTTTATTATTTATATTAATTGTAAGTATATTTATTAAAATAACGATGATTAATAATGATACTTTTGAAAATTTATTAAAAATACCATTAAATATTTATTTAACGCCATTAATAATTTGTATTGTAGGTGTAATAATAATTGTTTATTTATCCTTCTTAATTGCAACTCATAAAATTAAAAAAGATAATATTGTCGATATTATAAAAATATATTAAAAAGAACCAATCAACGGTTCTTTTCTAATTCTTGAATATGATTTTCATAATCTTTTTTTGATGGAAACACTTGAACTGAGTCATAATTTCCGTGAATAAATACTTTTCGATCAATAGCAAATGATTCATAAGGATGAAAAATAATTCTTCCTTGTTTATCTACTTTTACTAATGATACAATCGAACTAGTTAGTAATTCAATTTTTCTTTTTTCATCTTTTTCTTTTAATTTAATAATTTCTTCATCGATTTTTGAACAATTAATAATTATATAAAAATTGCCATATCCTTTTTGAATAATTAATTGATCATTTTCTTCGACACCAGTAAATTTAGGAACGAATAATCTTCCTTTACTATCTATTTTATTTTCACTATTGCCAAAAATAGGTAATTCGCCAAACATATTGATTCCCCCTTTAATAGTAAAGTATTATAGGTAATATTTTATTATTTGTCAAATTAAGTCTATTAATGTTTCATTTAATTATTTAAAAAATCATATAATTATGGTATAATTAACAATAAGGATGTGGTTTATGAGAGTAGTTATAAGTGCAGGAGGAACTGGGGGCCATATTTATCCTGCTTTAGCCATTATTAACAAAATAAAAGAAAAAGAGCCTAATAGTGAATTCTTATATATCGGAACTCACGATCGAATGGAAAAAGATATTGTTCCAAAGTATAATATTCCTTTTGAACAAATTGAAATATATGGTTTTAATAGAAAGAATTTATTTAAAAACTTTAAAACGATCGATTGTTTAATAAAAGCAAATAAAAAATGTAAAAAATTAATTAAGGATTTTAATCCTGATATTGTAATCGGTGTTGGGGGATATGTTACTGTACCAGTTATTAAAACTGCTAAAAAATTAGGTTATAAAACATTTATTCACGAACAAAATTCCGTACCTGGTAAGGCTAATACTTATTTAAGTAATTTTGTTGATTTAATCGGTGTATCATTTAGTTCAAGCAAAAACTATTTTCCTAAAAACAAAGTAATTTTAACTGGTAATCCTTGTAGTGAGGATGCATTAAATGTTAAGGAATGTGATAAAAAAGAATTTAATTTATCCGATAAACCATTAATTTTATTTGTTATGGGCTCTTTAGGGGCTAGTAAAGTAAATGAATTTTTAATTAAAACAATGTCTTTATTTAATAATAAAAATTATGAGATTTTATATGTTACTGGTAAAAATGATTATGATAAAATAAAACAAATCAATTTTCCTAAAAACGTTAAGGTTGTACCTTATATTGAAAAAATTACGAGAGTTATGAAAAAAACTGATATAATAGTTACTAGGGCCGGAGCTAGTACTTTAAGTGAAATTATTGCTTTGAAACTTCCAAGTATTATTATTCCCAGTCCTTATGTTCCAAATAATCATCAATACAAAAATGCTTTAGATTTAGTAAATCAAAATGCTGGTATTATGATTGAAGAAAAGAATTTAAAGGGAGATATATTAGTTAGGGCTATTGACGAATTATTAAATGATAAAAACAAAATAAATACAATAAAAAATAATTTAAGTAAAATGCAAGTTGCCAATAGTGCTACTATAATTTATGACAATATAAAAAAATTAATAGATAGGAAGTAAAAAGATGATTGAAAAATTAAAAAAATTAAAAGTGGGGAAAGTTGTTAATAATCCTAAAATGAGTGATTATACAACTTATAAAGTAGGAGGCAATGCTTTAGCGCTTGTTTATCCTAATGATGTTGATGATTTAATTAAATTAATAAATTATTTAAAAGAAAATAAGATAAAATTTAAAATATTAGGTAATGGATCTAATTTAATTTTTAGTGATGAAACATATGAAGGGGTATTAATTAAATTAAGCGAATTTAATAATTTAGAAATAAACGATACTGTTGTTACCGTAGGCTCTGGTTATAATTTGGTAAAATTAAGTTTAAAAACCGCAAGGATGGGGTTATCAGGTTTAGAATTTGCTGCTGGTATTCCTGGAACTATAGGTGGCGCAGTATTTATGAATGCCGGGGCCTATAAAATGGATATGAGTTATATTGTTAGTGAAGTAAAAGTACTTACTCCTGATATGAGAGTTAAAACTTTATATAATAAAGATTTAGATTTTCATTATCGTTCTAGTTTTTTACAAAAAAATAAAGATTATATTTGTTTAGAAGCAAAATTAGTTTTAAAACACGGTGATGTTGATAAAATAATGGAAGTAATAGCTGATAGAAAACAAAGAAGATTACTAACGCAACCTTTAGAGTATCCTTCAGCAGGAAGTGTATTTAGAAATCCAGAAAATGATTATGCTGGGCGATTAATTGAAGAGTTAGGATATAAAGGAAAAAATATCGGTGGCGCATATGTATCAGAGAAACACGCTAATTTTATCATAAATAAAGATCATGCTACAGCAAGTGATATTAGAAACTTAATTAATGAAATAAAAGATAAAGTAAAAGAAAAATATGGAATTGAATTAATAGTTGAACAAGAATTTGTAGATTAGAGGTATTTTATGAAAAGTAAGAAAAAGAAAAGAAAAGTTAGATATGATAGAATTATAATTTTTTTAGGAATTATAATTTTTCTTGTCTTTTCTTTTACTTACGTTTTAAATATAAAAATATCAAACATATATATTTCAGGTAATGAATATTTAACTGATCAACAAATAATTGAAATCGCTGGTATTAGTGATTATCCCAGCACATTACAAAATTTAAGTTTTCAAATTAAAGAAAGATTAAAAAGTGATATTTTAATTAAAGATGCTAAAGTAGTAAAAAAAGGTTTTACGCAAGTTTATATTGAAGTAGAAGAAAATAGACCATTATTTTATTATGAATATAATAATAAAACTATCCTTTTAGATGGAAAGGAAAACTCTAATAAATATAATGTTCCAATGGTTATTAATTATATAACTGATACATATTATGATGCTTTTGTTACTGAAATGGGTAAATTGGACAAGCAAGTTTTAAGTAGAATTTCTGAGATTCAATTTTATCCTAACGAAGTTGATGATAATAGGTTTTTACTTACAATGAATGATGGTAATTATGTTTATGTTAATATATCGACTTTTAATAAATTAAATAAATATATTACGATTTTAGAAAGTTTACCGGATAAAAATGGTATTTTATATTTAGATTACGGAAATAATTTTGAAATTATTAAATAATATCTTTTCTTTTATAAAAAAATATTGTATAATATTTAATAGATAGTAGGTGAGTATATTGCGACATATTTATTCTTGCATAGATATCGGTTCTGATAGCGTTAAAATAGTTGTATGTGAATTATATCATGAACGATATAATCTTTTAGCGACGGCTACTATCAAATCTAAAGGAATTAAAAAAGGTTTAATTACCGATGTAAATGAAGCTAAAAATTGCGTTAAAAAAGGGTTTGAACAAGTTGAATCGATGCTTGGCTTTAAAATTAAAAAAGTTATTGCCATAATTCCTAGTTATTTTGCTGAATTTAATATGATAAAAGGTGAAATCGATATAAAAGGTGAAAAAGTAACTGGCGAAGATATAGTCAAGGTATTGCAGACAGCTATGAAAAATCATCTTGATGATACTAAGGAGATGGTAACGATTTTACCTATTGATTTTGGTTTAGACAATGAGATTACAACTGAACCATTAGGTAAAGTTAGTTCTGTTTTAAAAACTAGAGGAATCCTTGCTACTGCTCCTAGAAAAAATATATATTCAGTCGTTAATTTATTAAATGCTTTAGGAATTGAAGTTATCGATATATCTTTTGGAGCAATCGGTGATATTAATACATTTATGGATGATAATGTCGCTAATACGATAAGTGCCGTTGTTAATATTGGAGCTGAAAAAACCGAAGTATCTTTATATAATAAAGGCATAATTGTAAAACATAGTATCGTTAATATGGGTAGTAAAAATGTCGATAGTGATATTGCTTATATGTATAAAGTTAACATCGAAACAGCTCGTGAATTAAAAGAAAAATTCGCACTTACTCAAAAGAGTAGTTCATCTTTAAATGAATTTAAGGAAGCTAAAAATAAAGATGGCGAAATTATCAAAATTAATCAATATGAATTAAGCGAAATAGTAATATCTCGTCTTGATGAAATTTTATCTTTAGTTAATCAAGAATTAAATACATTAACTTCACATAAACCAAATTTTATCTTTATAACTGGTGGAATTACAAATATGATTAATTTTCAACAAATTTGTAGAGAAAAATTAGGAAAATGTGCTATAATAGGAAGTGTTAATCTAATTGGTTTAAGAAACAATAAGTTTTCTTCTGCAATTGGTAACATAATTTATTTCGTAAATAAACTTAAACTAAAAGGAAAAGATTATTCAATGATAAGTAATGATGAAATGGAAGTTTTATCAACACCTAGAAAGAACACAAATGATTCGATGTTAGGTAAAGTATTTGGATATTTCTTTGGCGAATAAAGGAGGATATACATGTTTGGATTAGAAATGGATCAATTAGCTAATATAAAAGTTATCGGAGTTGGTGGCGGTGGTAATAATGCTGTCAACCGTATGATTGAATCAGGAGTAAAAGGTGTAGAATTTATCGTTGCTAATACTGATTTACAAGTTTTAAAAAATTCCAAAGCACCAATTAAAATACAAATTGGTACTGATTTAACTAATGGGTTAGGAGCAGGTGCTAATCCGCAAATTGGTAAAGAAGCCGCTTTAGAAAGTAAAAATGATATTGAAGAAGCTTTAAAAGGTGCCGATATGGTTTTTGTTACCTGTGGTATGGGTGGCGGAACTGGTACTGGTGCTGCTCCAGTAATTGCTGATATTGCACAAAGTTTAGGAGCTTTAACAGTAGGTATAGTTACTAAACCATTTAGTTTTGAAGGTAGAAAAAGAATGCAACAAGCGATAACTGGATTAGAAGAATTAAAAAAACACGTCGACACATTGATTGTTATACCTAATGATCGATTAAGAGAAATTATCGACAAAACAACACCTTTATTAGACTCATTTAAAGAAGTTGATAATGTTTTAAGAAGAGGTGTTCAATCAATCAGTGATTTGATTGCTGTTGCTGGATTAATTAACTTGGACTTTGCCGATGTTAAGGCTGTTATGGAAAAAAGAGGTAATGCTTTAATTGGTATTGGTATGGGTGTTGGTGAAGGTAGAGCTACTGAGGCTGCTTTACAAGCTGTATCTAGTCCATTGTTAGAAACAAGTATTAGTGGAGCAACTGATGCTATTATCAATGTAACCGGTGGCGCTAATTTAACTTTATATGAAGTAGAAGAAGCTGCAGAAGTTATTAGACAAAGTGCTAATACAGATATCAATACAATATTTGGAGCAGTAATTAATGAAAATTTAAATGATGAATTGATTGTTACTGTAATTGCTACTGGATTTGAAGAAGATAAACCAGCACTTCATTCATATAATACCCAAAATTATAATAAAGATGACGGTAGTGATGATTCAGATGACGCTGATGTACCATCATTCTTAAGAAATAGAGGATTCTAAAATTGTAAGAAATTACAATTTTTTAATTTTTTAAGCAGGATTTTATCCTGCTTTTGTCGTATATAACTAATAGGAGGTGAATTATGTATTATTTAAAAAAATACATATGGATTATTTTAATTATTATATTATTAATTATATTTTTAAGTAAAGATAAAGAAGTGAAATTAGAAGAAGAAATTGTTAAGAATGAAGAAACTATTTTAGAAGAAGAAGTTGATTTAAAAATAAAAGTTGATATTAAAGGTGCTGTAAAAAATCCTGGTGTTTATGAAGTAGAAGAAAATAGTCGTGTAAGTGATGTAATTAAGATAAGTGGTGGATTAACCAAAGATGCTGATACTAGTGTTATTAATTTAAGTAAAAATGTAGTCGATGAAATGGTTATAATTATTTACACAAAAGATGAAATTAATGAAATGAAAAAAGGAAGTACAAGTATAAAATATATTGAAAAAGAATGTATTTGTCCAAAATTAGAAAATGATGCTTGTATTGAAAATAGTATCGATAATGTTCCAGATAATAATTCTAGTTCAACAAGTGGTAAAATATCTTTAAATAATGCTAGTTTAGATGAATTGATGACATTAGATGGTATTGGTGAAAAAAAGGCTCAAGCAATAATTGAGTATCGAAAAAAACATAGTTTTAAATCAATAGAAGAAATATTAGAAATAGATGGAATAGGTACAGTAACTTATGAAAAAATTAAAGATCGACTTACTATCTAAAATAATTTTAATTATTGCTATTGTATATACTTTTATAATTACTAATAATTTAATTTATAAAACTAATTATAATGAAGGAGATGTTACTTTAATCGGTAAAATAATCAATATAACTTATAGTGATGATAAAACTGATTTAATTATTAAAGCTAAAGAAAAAATAAAAGTATCATATTATGGTAATTTAAATTATAAATTAGGGGATTATGTTAAAATAAGTGGTACTTTAAATACTCCTTATGATAATACGGTTTTTAATTTATTTAATTACCGAAAATATTTATTAAGTAATAAAATATATTATATTTTATATGCTGATAAGATTGAGAAAATTAAAGATAACGATAATATATTATATAAAATAAAAAATATGATTTATGAAAGAATAAATAATCTAAAAAGTAAGGATTATATTAAAACATTTATCTTAGGAGATAAGCAAGATTTAAGTGATGAAGTTTTAAGTAGTTATCAAGAAAATGGGATTAGTCATTTACTGGCAATATCGGGGATGCACATTTCTTTATTAGTTGTTATTTTATCAAAAATGTTAAAAAAATTTAAATATAGTTATTTTATAATAAGTATTTTCTTAATCTTCTATGCTTTTTTAACTAGTTTTACGCCTTCTGTTTTAAGAGCAGTTTTTCTTTATATTTTTAATAAGATAGATAAGAAACATTTAATTTTATTAATTGCTAGTTTTATGTTATTTTATAATCCATATTACATTTATAACGTTGGATTTTTATTTAGTTTTATAATAAGTTTTTATTTGATTTATTTTGGTAATTTAGCTAATAAATTTAATAATTATTTTGTTAAATTGTTTATTACTTCAACTATTTGTTTTGTAGCTAGTATTCCTATTATGATTAATAATTTTTATTATATAAATGTAATTAGTCCTTTTATTAATTTATTATTTGTTCCTTTGATATCTTTAATTATTTTTCCTTTATCTTTATTAACTTTAATATTTCCTATATTAGATAATTTATTATATTTCTTAACTGGTATAATGGAATCTTTAACTTTATTTTGTAATCATTTTAATATTAATTTAATAATGGTGAAGATTAATTTTTTAGTAGTTATATTTTATTATTTAATCATTACCTTAATATTTGTTAAATCTAAGTATTTTTATATTTTAATAATAATATTAATACTACATAATAATATAAAACACTTTAATCATAATAGTTATTTAACTATGATCGATGTTGGACAAGGTGATTCTATTTTATTAGAAATTAAAGATAAAACTATATTAATCGATACAGGGGGAAATATGTTTAGCGATTATAATATAGCTAAAAATAAATTAATACCATATTTTAAATCTTTAGGTATTAAAAAAATAGATTATTTAATCCTAACACACGGCGATTATGATCATATGGGAGAGAGTATTAATTTAGTTAATGATTTTAAAGTAGATAATGTGATATTTAATCATAATGATTATAATGATTTAGAACTTGAATTAATTGAAATATTAAAAAATAAAAAAATTAATTATTTTAAAGATTTGAAGCAAATAAATATATATAATAATAAATTATATTTTTTAAATAAGAAAATATATGAAGATGAAAATGATAATTCGAGTGTTATATATTTTGAAATAAATAGTATTAAAGTCTTACTAATGAGTGATGCTGGAATAGATGTAGAAAATGATATATTAAATAATTATGTTTTAAATAATATTGATATTTTAAAAATAGGTCATCACGGTAGTAAAACAAGTAGTAGTGAGAATTTTATAAATAATATTAATCCGAAATATTCAATTATATCAGTTGGTAAAAATAATTGGTATGGTCATCCTAATGATTCAGTATTAGATATTTTAAGTAATAGTGTTGTTTATCGAACTGATATAGATGGTAGTATTAGATTTAAATTAGAAAATGAAATAAAAATTAGAAAATGTTTACAATAAAAGGAGTGATTATGAATTATTATAATGAAATAAAAGAACAAATAATAAATAATGAAATAACAAAAAGGGTAAAAGATTATAGTAAAAATAAAAATGATTTAGAAACGTACTACAATGTAGGAAAATTATTAAAAGAAGCCGGGAAACATTATGGTGAAGGAATAATAAAAGAATATTCTATTAAGTTAACTAATGAATTTGGTAAAGGCTTTACTCAAACTAGGTTAAGGTATTTTAGAAAATTTTATGAATTTTTTTCAAAATGTCCGACAATGTCGGATAAATTGACGTTCTCACACTATTGTGAAATAATTTGGCTTGAAGATGATCAAATAAATTATTATATTAAGATAACAGAACAAAATAATTTATCAGTTAGACAATTACGAGAAAAAATTAAAAACAAAGAATATGAAAGATTAGATAGCAAAACAAAATTAAAAATGATTGCTGAAGAAAAATTTGAAATAACAGATATGATTAAGAATCCTATATTGGTTAAAAATAGTCATAATTATGAGGAAATATTCGAAAAAATATTAAAGCAATTAATATTGGAGGATATTGAAAATTTTATGAAAGAACTTGGTAATAATTTTAGTTTTATAGCAAGTGAATATAAAATAAAAATAGGAAATAGATATAATTATATAGATTTATTATTATATAATATTGAATTTAATTGTTATGTGGTAGTTGAATTAAAAATAACAGAATTAAAAAAAGAATATATCGGTCAAATAGAAATATATATGAGTTATATTGATAAAACAATAAAGAAAATAACGCAAGATAAAACAATAGGAATAATTATATGTAAAAAAGATAATAAGTTTATTATGGAATATTGTAGTGATAAAAGAATTATCTCAAAAGAATATGAATTAGTTTAAAGGAGTGATTATGAATTATTATAATGAAATAAAAGAACAAATAATAAACAATGAAATAACAAAAAGAGTAAAAGATTATAGTAAAAATAAAAGTGATTTAGAAATGTATTATAATGTAGGAAAACTATTAAAAGAAGCTGGAAAACATTACGGTGAAGGAATAATAAAAGAATATTCTATTAGGTTAACTAATGAATTAGGCAAAGGTTATACAATATCTAATTTAAAAAGATTTAGACAATTTTACGAGTTAATTCAAAAAGGTGCGACACTGTCGCACCAATTAAGATGGAGTCATTATTGCGAAATAATACCATTAATTAAAATTAATAAAGTAAATTATTATGTTAAAATTATAGAACAAAATAATTTATCAGTTAGACAATTACGAAGTAAAATAAAAAGTAAAGAATATGAAAGATTAGATAGCAAAACAAAATTAAAAATGATTGCTGAAGAAAAATTTGAAATAACAGATATGATTAAGAATCCTATATTGGTTAAAAATAGTCATAATTATGAGGAAATATTCGAAAAAATATTAAAGCAATTAATATTGGAGGATATTGAAAATTTTATGAAAGAACTTGGTAATAATTTTAGTTTTATAGCAAGTGAATATAAAATAAAAATAGGAAATAGATATAATTATATAGATTTATTATTATATAATATTGAATTTAATTGTTATGTGGTAGTTGAATTAAAAATAACAGAATTAAAAAAAGAATATATCGGTCAAATAGAAATATATATGAGTTATATTGATAAAACAATAAAGAAAATAACGCAAGATAAAACAATAGGAATAATTATATGTAAAAAAGATAATAAGTTTATTATGGAATATTGTAGTGATAAAAGAATTATCACAAAAGAATATGAATTAGTTTAAAACCTACACCAAATAAATAAAAATGTATATATTATAAATGAATAAAAAATATATAAATGGATATACTGAATATAGATATATATTTTGGGCACGCTAATGCTATTTAGCGTTTAATATAGATGGAATTTATTCCAAACAAAAAGGGTAATCATTCCCTTTTTATTTTATATATAAATTAATTCCATATTTATCTTTAATAGTATCAAAAAATATATAGTTTTCAATTGGTTTATATGTTAAGTAACCAAATATAATATATACTAAAATAATTCCAATAATTCCAATTAAATTCTGATATTTTATTTCTTTATATTGTAGGATAAAATAACTTAATATTTGTTCAATTAATATTATAATTGCTAATAATCCAATACTTATTACCATATTCTCACCAATTATTTTATAAATAGGAATAAAAATAATTAAATATAAAACTATTCCAACAAGCGGTATTAAAAATAATTGTAATAAGAAATTATTAAAATAAATTTTATTCTTTTTAAGTAACAAATAATCAAATAATCCATAAAAAATGAAAGATGAATAGATTAATTTCATATGTTCCCAAATACTTTCATTGACCGGAAAGAAGATACTAAATAAAGAATTAGGAAACCAATCATATAAAAAATGAAATAAAAAGCATAATAAAAAAATAGCGAAAAATCCAATAATTTTAGTAGTTTTTAGATTCATTTTGCCCACTCCTCACTAAATAATATGAAAAATTTTAAAAAAAATATGTAAAAAAAAAAGGAAATTGTTAATTTTTGTCGTATATTAATAATTAGAGGGGATAAATATGCAAACATTATCGCAAGAACAAATTAATGAAATAAGAAATAGTGTTGATATAGTTGATGTAGTATCAAAATACATTCCTCTTACCAAAAAAGGAAAAAATTATTTTGGTGTATGTCCTTTTCACGAAGATAGCGATCCATCTTTAAGCGTATCACCAGATAAACAAATATTTTCTTGCTTTTCTTGTCATACTGCTGGTAATGTTTTTAATTTTATCAAAGAATACGAACATATTTCTTTTATTGAAGCTGTTAAAATGGTTGCTGATATGGCAGGTATTAATGTTAATATTAATACTAAAAATACCAAAACAATAAAAAATAATGATATATATAAAATATATGATATCGGTCAAAAATTTTATGTAAATAATATTAATACACAATTTGGAAAAGAAGCTAAAGAATATTTATATAAAAGAAAAATAACTGATGATTTAATAAAAGAATTTGAAATTGGACTAGCTATTAGAAACAGTAAAGCATTATCTAACTTATTAGAAAAAAAACAATTTAAAGAAAAAGATTTAATCGATAGTGGTTTAATAGTTAAAGACGAAAGAGGATTTCACGACTTCTTTTATGACCGGATTATGTTTCCTTTACACGATATAAATGAAAAAGTAATCGGTTATAGTGGTAGAATATATACTAATATCGATGCTCCTAAATATGTCAATAGTAAAGAACACGTATTATTTAAAAAAGGTGAGTTTATATATAATTATGCGAAAGCAAAAAACGAATGTCGAATGAAAAATACTGTCATTATTATGGAAGGATTTATGGATGTCATTAGGGCATATAGTGTTGGTGTTAAAAATGTTGTGGCCACATTAGGAACAGCATTTACTAAAGAACACGCTAATATAATTAGAAGATTAGCTAGTAACATAATAATCTGCTTTGATGGCGATAAAGCAGGCGCTAAAGCGACGATGGCTTGTAGTGATATTTTGTTACAATATAACATAATTCCTAAAATTGTTAGATTAGAAGAAGATTTAGATCCTGATGATTATATTTTAAAGTATGGTAAAGATAAATTTATCGAAAAAATAAATAATCCGATGAGTGTAATGGATTTTAAATTAAATTATTTAAAAAATAATAAAGATTTAAGTCAAACTGTTGATAAGGCTAAATATGCTAAAGAGGTAATCGAACAGTTAAATAGCATCGATGATGATATATTAAGAGAAGTAACTTTAAAAAAATTAAGTAAAGAAACAGATTTAGATATTGATTTTCTAAAAGATAAATTAATTAAAAAAGAGCCTGTTAAAATAAATAAGCCAAAAACTGTCCAAACTAATAAATACGATATGGCGCAGTTAGGACTATTATTTTATATGCTAAGAAGTGGGGAAGTTATTAAAATGTTCGATAATAGGACAATCTATTTTCCAACAAAAGAATATCGAATGTTAGCTCACGAAATAAGTTATTTTTATAAAAACAACAACTATATTAATGAAGCAGATTTTTTATCGGATTTAGATAGTGAATTAGTTTCGGTTGTAGGTAAAATAGAATCTTTAAATTTGAATGAAAATTATAGTAACAATTTAATTATCGACTATTTTAATGCAATTGAAGAAAAAAATATCGATGATGAATGTAATAGATTAACTAAATTAATGAATGAAGAAACAGATTTAGACAAAAAGGCCGAATTAGGTCAAAGAATATTAGAATTAGTGGTAAGGAGAGAAAAAAATGTTTAATGAAATTAAATCGTTTACAGAACGAAAAGAAGAATTAGTAAAATTAGGAAAAGAACAAGGATATTTAACTTATGAAAATTTAGCGTTAGCTCTAAAAGGATTAGAATTAGACGCTGATTCATTAGATGATTTATATAATGTATTGAATGAAAATAATATTCCTGTAGTTTCAGAAGAAGAATCAGAAGGTGGATCTGAAAAAATACTATTAGATGATAATACTATAACTAAGGATTTAAATATTAATGATCCCGTTAGAATGTATTTAAAAGAAATTGGACAAATTAAATTATTGACAAATGAAGAAGAATTAGAACTTGCCGATAGAATAGTTAATAATGATGAAGAAGCTAAAAAAACATTAGCTGAAGCTAATTTAAGATTAGTTGTAAGTATCGCTAAAAGATATGTTGGAAGAGGAATGTTATTTTTAGATTTAATACAAGAAGGTAATATTGGTTTAATGAAAGCAGTTGAAAAATTTGATGTTTCAAAAGGATATAAATTTTCAACTTATGCAACTTGGTGGATTAGACAAGCTATAACAAGAGCTATAGCTGATCAAGCAAGAACAATACGTGTTCCTGTTCATATGGTTGAAACAATAAATAAATTAGCTCGTATTCAAAGACAATTAACGCTTGAATTAAATAGAGAACCAACCGAAGAAGAATTAGCTAAAAAAATGAATACATCAGTTGATAAAATAAGAGAAATATACAAAATAAGTCAAGAACCAGTAAGTTTAGAAACACCAATCGGGGAAGAAGATGATTCTCATTTAGGAGATTTTATTAAAGATGAACACAATATGAGTCCAGAAGAATATGCAACTAATGAAATGTTAAAAGATGAAATAAGTGATATCTTATTAACTTTAACTGAAAGAGAAGAAAAAGTTATTAGATTAAGATTTGGTTTAGAAGATGGTAAAGCTAGAACTTTAGAAGAAGTTGGACAACTATTTGGTGTTACTCGTGAACGTATAAGACAAATCGAAGCAAAAGCATTAAGAAAATTAAGACATCCTTCGCGTTCACGTAAATTAAGAGATTATTTAGATAACTAAAAAAATTAAGTTGCAACTTAATTTTTTTTTGGATATGTTTTTTTTTCATCTGTTCTTTCAACTATGTAATCGATAGATGTATTATAATAATCTGCCAACATAATTAATAAATCAATAGGAATATCTCTTTTTCCTGTTTCATATAAACTATATTGTTGACGAGTAATTTTTAAGTGTTTTGCAATATCAACTTGATATTTATCTTTATCTTCACGTAAATCACGCAATCTTTTAAGATACATATACTCACTTCCTCGTATAATATTTTCTCACAGTAAACTTAAAAATAGCTTGACACGCATTCGTTTGAATGCTATAATTTAAATGGAGCATTCGATTGAATGATTACCACATATATTTATTTTGGCCAATTAAAAATAAATATATGCAATTATATTAAATAACCTTCAATTTAATATAATTATTTTCTATGTTAGTAAGGAGTGACATTTTGAAAAGAAAAATATTTTTATTATTAGTTATGGGGGTGTTTTTGACTACTACTTTGTTTGGATGTAGTTGTAGTAAAAAAGAAGAATTTACAATTACATTTGATAGTAATGGAGGAAGTAGTGTTGCAAGTCAAACAGTTTTAAAAGATGAATTGGTAACAAAACCAACCGATCCAACTAAAGATGGTTATATTTTTGATACATGGTTATTAAATGATGAACCTTATGATTTTAATAATCCAGTGACACAAGATATAACTTTAAAAGCTAGTTGGATAGAAGAAGCATCTGTCGTTAGTTACAAAGTTTCTTTTGACGTTGATGGTAGTATTAATATCGTAAGTGTAATTGAAGGAAAAACAGTGACAAGGCCAAGTGAACCAACTAAAGATGGTTATAAGTTTATTGGTTGGTATAATGATGATAAGTTGTTTGATTTTAAAACTTCAATTTATTCTGATATTACTTTAGTGGCAAAATGGGAAAAAGTAGAGCAATCAAGTGAAGTAACTAAATACACTGTTAAATTTGATAGTAATGGAGGAAGTAGTGTTGCAAGTCAAACTGTAAAAGAAGGTAATACAGTTAGTAAACC